>JAZOCG010000215.1:0-3928 GCA_045596345.1 Acutalibacteraceae bacterium | reverse complement strand
GCGGATGAGACGATGTTGCTTAAACGGCTTGGAATGCAAGCGGATGCCCCCGCTCTACGCCATTTGCTTGAGCTCGGCGTTCTTTACCGCTCGGAGGATGCGTTTCGCCACGTCGGCGATGCCTCGATCCGCACGGTACGGTTGCGTTCCAACCCCGATGAACCGTCTGCGTTAAAACTGACGGCAAAACAGCAGTCGGTGCTGACTCTTCTTGAGGATGTTGGTGCCGCGTCGGTCAAAGAGGTGTGTTATTTCACCGGTGTGACCCCTGCGGTCGTCACCGCGCTGGCGAAGAAGGGGCTTGTCGAGATCTACGATGCCGAGGTGCTTCGCTCTCCCTATAAGAATGTCGAAGATGCCCCCGAAATCGTACAAAAGATCCTTAACGAACAGCAAACGCACGCCTACTCCACACTACTCGGTTTATACGAGCGAGAGGAAGCGGCGGCGGCTCTGCTGTATGGCGTGACGGGTAGCGGTAAGACAGCGGTCTATATGAACTTGATCGACCGCGTGATCGCTGACGGTAAGCAGGTCATCGTATTAGTGCCGGAAATATCGTTGACGCCGCAGATGATGGAGCTGTTTATTCGTAAATACGGTCGTCGCGTGGCGGTGCTGCACAGCGGTCTTGCCATCGGTGAACGGATGGATGAGTGGAAACGCATTAAACGCGGTGATGCGCGCATCGTGGTCGGCACGCGCTCGGCGGTGTTTGCTCCTTGCGACAACCTCGGTCTTATCGTGATGGACGAGGAGCAGGAGCACACCTATAAATCCGAGGCTAACCCGCGGTATCACGCGCGGGATATGGCGCGTTTTCGTTGTGCGTACCATAAGGCGTTGTTATTGCTCACGTCGGCAACCCCGTCGATCGAGAGCTATCACGCCGCTTCTGTCGGACGCTACACGTTGGTGACGCTGGACAGCCGTTACGGTGACGCACAGTTGCCTGTGGTTGAGGTGGCGGATCTGCGCGGTGAGGTGCTGGGTGACAGCATCATCGGTGATACGCTGTACCGCGAGATGTGCACCTGCCTTGATAACGGTCAGCAGGTGATCTTACTGCTTAATCGCCGCGGTTTTCATACGCATCTGTCCTGCCGTTCCTGCGGACAGGTAATCACCTGCCCGTCGTGCAGTATTTCGATGACGTATCATCGGGCGAATGACCGCTTGATGTGTCATTATTGCGGACATACACAGCGCACGCCGTCTGTGTGCCCGTCCTGCGAGTCGGATAAACTCCGCTATGCGGGTCTTGGCACCCAGTTGGTGGAGAAGGAACTGGAGGAGAAATTCCCCGACGTGCCGATCTTGCGTATGGATACCGACACGACGATGTCCCGTTTTTCTTATGAAAATAAATTTCAGGCTTTTGCCCGCGGTGATTACCGCATTATGATCGGTACGCAGATGGTGGCGAAAGGGCTGGATTTCCCGCAGGTTGGACTGGTTGGCGTGCTGTCGGCAGACCAATCGCTGTACGCGGAGGATTATCGCAGTTTTGAGACTACGTTTTCTCTGCTCACGCAGGTGATCGGTCGTGCCGGTCGCCGTGAACAGCAAGGGAAAGCGATCATTCAAACCTATACCCCCGATAACGCGATTATCGAATTATCGGCAGCACAGGATTATACAGGTTTTTACGAGTTGGAGATCGCATCCCGCAAGATGATGCACTATCCGCCGTATGCCGATCTGTTTATGTTCGGCTTCACGGGCGTGACGGAAGCGGCAGTGAAACAATCCTGCCGTTGGATGCTTCAGCAACTACGATTGGCGGCTAACGACGAGTTTAGCGATCTGCCGATGATCGCGCTGGATCCCACGCCTGCGAGCGTTTTACGCGTGGCGGGGAAGTATCGGTACAAACTGCTTATTAAAGCGAAAAATACTGCTCGTATGCGCGAGATGGTGCGACAACAGTTGCACGCATTCTCTGCTGAACCGAATAATCGGCAGGTCAACGTCTTTGTGGATATTAATCCTGCCGTAATGTTGTGATTGGGAGGAGAGCCGACAATGGCGATCAGAACAATATTGACCGATAAGGATGACGCCTTGCATAAGGTGTGCCGTCCTGTCGAAAAGTTTGACGAGCGGCTTTGGCAGCTGCTCGATGACATGGCGGACACCTTGCAAAAGGCGGACGGTGTCGGTCTGGCGGCACCGCAGGTCGGTGTGTTGCGCCGTCTGTTCATTATGGATACGGGTGACGGGCTCAAAGAGTGCATTAACCCGAAGATCTTGGAGACCAAAGGTACGCAGGAATGTGTGGAGGGCTGTCTTTCCAGCCCCGGTGAATACGGTCTCATTATCCGTCCAGAAACGGTTAAATTGCAGGCGCAAAACCGTGACGGTAAGTTTTTCATCGTGACACTCGAAGGACTGGCGGCGGAATGTGCCGAACACGAATGCGATCACCTTGACGGCATCGTGTTCAAAGATAAGGTGGAGCGTATGCTTTCACCTGATGAGTTGAAGTAATAATCGCAAGGAGGGTATGGCGATGAAACTGATCTATATGGGCACACCGGATTTCGCCGTGCCCGCATTAGAACGACTGATCGAGGACGGACACGAGATCGCGTTGGTCGTGACACAACCCGATAAACCTGTGGGACGCAAACAGATTCTTACGCCGCCTGCGGTGAAGGTGTGCGCGTCATCACACGGGTTGCCGGTGTATCAGCCGTTGTCCATGAAGACGGACGAGTGTTACGAAACACTGCGCGCTGTCGGTGCGGATGCGATCGTTGTTGTCGCATACGGTAAGATTTTGCCGAAGCGTGTACTCGATCTGACTCCGTACGGCTGTATTAATGTGCACGGCTCGCTACTGCCACGTTATCGCGGTGCGGCACCCGTCCAATGGGCGGTGCTTAATGGCGATGCTGAGAGCGGCGTTACGACGATGAAGCTCGATGAGGGCGTGGATACGGGGGATATGTTGCTGATGTCCCGCCGACCGATCACGGAGTTTATGACGGGCGGCGAGCTGTTTGATCTATTGGCGTCGGATGGTGCGGAATTACTCAGCCGCACGCTTGACGGACTTATTTCCGGGGAAATTACCCCGATACCGCAACCTGCTGAGGGCGCGTGCTACGCGTCAATGCTGGATAAATCGATGTGCCCGCTCAACTGGAACAAGGATGCCCGCACACTGCATAATCAGGTGCGAGGGTTAAATCCGTGGCCTGTGGCGACTTGCCGTCTGGAGAATAAGACGATGAAGCTATACCGCACAGCGGTGGGCGGCGAGACAGATGCCGCGGCAGGCACGGTGGTGGCGACGTCGCCGCTGACGGTGGCTTGCGGTGACGGAAGATCGCTGATTATTGAAGAATTACAGCCCGAGGGCTCGCGTCGCATGGCGGCGGAAGATTATCTGCGCGGACATCCGATCGCGGTCGGGACGGTGCTCGAATGACGCCGCCGATCGACGCCCGTCGCGCGGCAGTGACCGCGCTGATGCGCATTCACGAACAGGGCGGCTATTCCAATATTGTACTCGATGAGTTGCTGGAGCGTCAGCCGTTACCGTCATCCGAGCGCGCGATGACTTCACGACTTGTCTATGGCGTGACAGAGCGACGACTGACGATTGATTATCTTCTTAACAAACTATCGTCCACCCCCGTAAAACAGATGTCACCCGCGGTGCGGGAGATCTTACGGGTAGGGGTGTACCAGCTGCTGTTCACCGACGGCGTACCTGCGTTTGCGGCGATTAACGAGAGCGTTTCGCTCACGCGTGCATTTGGTTGCGGTCGCTTGTCGGGGTTTGTCAACGGCGTGTTGCGCGGCGTTCAGCGTGAGGCGGACCGCCTGCTCGCCGAATTACCCGACACCGATAAGGGGTTGGAAATTCGTTATTCCTGTCCGCGGGCGCATATCCGTGCGTGGCGACAAGCCTATGGCG
>JAZOCG010000214.1:0-3519 GCA_045596345.1 Acutalibacteraceae bacterium | reverse complement strand
ACCTCGTCCCCCTCGGGGGTGACGATCTTCACCTGCCAGCCGTAGCCGGGGACACCGATCGCGCCAACCTTGTGCACATTCTCCACGCCGAGGTGCACCGCACCGGGACCGATCGACTCGGATAGACCGTAGTTGGTGTCGTACTGATGATGCGGGAAATACTCCAGCCAACGTTTGATCAGGCTTTGGGGCACAGGCTGAGCACCGATATGCATCAGCCGCCACGCCGACAGATCAAACTCATCGAGTGAAATATCGCCGCGATCAAGCGCATTTAGGATATCCTGCGCCCACGGCACCAGCAGCCACACAATGGTACACTTTTCGCGGCTCGCTGCCTCAAGAATACTGCGCGCCTGCGTACCTTTGAGAATGACCGCCTTCGAGCCCGCCAGCAGGCTGCCGAACCAGTGCATCTTCGCGCCCGTATGATACAACGGCGGAATGCAGAGGAAACAGTCGTCGCGCGTCTGTCCGTGATGGTTCTGTTCGACGCGGCAGGAATGAATCAAGCTCTCGTGGTTATGTAAGATCGCCTTGGGGAAGCCCGTCGTACCGGACGAGAAATAGATCGCCGCATCGTCCGCCTCGGTCAACGTACATTCGGGGAACGCACCCGAGCACTCCGAGATAAGATCATTATAATCGTCGGCAAATGCGGGGCAGCCCGCACCGAGATAGATCAGCGTGCAGGTCTTGCTGATCTCGTCCGCGACCGCCTCAACTCGCCCGATAAACTCCGTTCCGAAGATGAGCACATCCGCCTCGGCGAGCTTTAAGCAATAGTCGATCTCGTCGGAGGAATAGCGGAAGTTGAGCGGCACGGCAAGCGCACCCGTCTTTAATATGCCGAAATAGATCGGCAGCCAGTCAATGCAGTTCATCAGCAGAATGGCGACCTTCTTGCCCTTGCCGATGCCGTGCTGCTTAAGCATATTCGCCAGACGGTTCGCCTTCTCGTTAAACACCGCCCACGAGATCTCCCGCCGATAGTGGCGCGCGCGCCCCGTCGGCTCGACCAGCTCATACTCGTGCCACGTCAGGCGACGCGTTTCGGGCTGTTCGGGGTTGATCTCCACGAGCGCGGTATCATGCGCGTATTCACGTGCGTTTTTTTCTAATAGGTGTACGATGGTCATACTATTTTCCTCTTTATAATATAATGATCGGGATACATTTTAGCACTTTAAAGCGTTTCTGTCAACCGATTAATAAAATTTTTGAAAAAATTTCCGACAAGGGTTGACAAACACGCTTTAAAGTGTTAAAGTGTTTGTCAACGAGAACTTTTGGAAAGAAGTGGATCCTTATGTCAATATCATTTCCTCTGCTCGCGGCGGGCGCGGTCAATCCCGCGGTACTGGTGAGTGTCCCGATGCTCATCTGCTTTTTTGCGCTGATGATTGGCGTCGGCATCTACTGCCGCAAATTGTCGACCAGTGTCGACGGTTTCGTGCTCGGCGGGCGCACGGTCGGTCCGTGGCTGACAGCGTTTGCCTTCGGCACGTCGTATTTCTCCGCCGTCATCTTCGTGGGCTATGCGGGACAGTTCGGCTGGAACTTCGGGCTTGCCTCGACCTGGATCGGACTGGGCAACGCCTTCATCGGCTCGCTGCTTGCCTGGATGGTGCTCGGTCGCCGCACCCGCGTGATGACCCAGCATCTCGAGTCGAAGACGATGCCCGATTTTTTCGAGAAACGCTACGATTCCAAAACGCTCAAGGTCATCGCCTCCTTCATCGTGTTCGTATTCCTCATTCCCTACACCGCCTCGCTGTATAACGGTCTGTCTTCGCTGTTTAATAACGTCTTTGAGATCCCCTACTGGGCGGTCGTACTCATTATGGCGGTGCTCACCGGCATCTACGTCATCTTCGGCGGCTATATGGCGACTGCGATCAACGACTTCATTCAGGGCATCATTATGCTGGTCGGCATCGTGACAGTAATCATCGCGGTGCTGAATCAGAACGGCGGTCTGACTGCGGCCGTGCAAGCACTCGGCGCGCACGAGCAGGCAGGTCCCGAATACATCTCTACCTTCGGTCCGAATCCCATCTTCCTGTTCTTCGTGGTGATGCTCACCTCGCTGGGCACTTGGGGTCTGCCGCAGATGGTCGGTAAATTCTATTCTATTAAGGATGAGGGCTCTATCAAGAAGGGCACGATCATCTCCACCGTCTTCGCCGTTATCGTGGCAGGCGGCTGCTACTTCCTCGGCGGCTTCGGCAAGCTGTATCATCAGCAGATGCTGGACGGCGGCTACATCACCGAAAAGAGTGTTTTGTTCGATAAGGTCGTGCCGACGATGCTCGCCAACCTCGCCCCCGTGGTGGTCGCGCTCATCATCGTGCTGGTGCTCGCCGCCTCGATGTCTACCCTGTCTTCGCTGGTGCTGACCTCCTCCTCGACGCTGACGCTCGACGTGGTCAAACCCGCCGTCGAGCGCAAAAAGACAATGGGCGAAAAGCGTAGTGTGTTCGTAATGCGGCTGTTCATTGTGTTCTTCATCGCCATATCGGCGGTCATCGCGATCCTCAAGGATACACTGTGGAAGGATTCCGTCTTTATCGCGCAAATGATGGGTGTGTCCTGGGGCGCGCTCGCGGGCGCGTTCCTCGCACCGTTCCTGTACGGCCTGTACTGGCGTCGTACCACCCGTGCCGCTGTTGTTGCAAGCTTTATCTTCGGCACGGGGCTGGAGATCGTCCAGTTGTGCATCGGTGTGCATTTAATTGACGTGAGAGGTATCCCCGTGCTCGAGTTCATTTTCACAAACTCTTTGTACTCGGGCGTGTTCGCAATGGTCGGCGGCTTGGTGCTCGTGCCCATCGTCAGCCTGCTGACACAAAACACCCGCCCCGAAAATGTCGATGATAAGTTTGTATGCTTTGAGAAATAACAAAACAATCGCCTATGCTGATGCATAGGCGATTGTTTGTTTGGCGGAGAGTTAAGGATTCTGAACCCCGAAGTTCGCGTGTGCTATAAACACGCCTCTTCCTCTATCCTTGCGCGAACTTCTATGTTTTTCCCTTGACCGTCTAAACAACGGCCATTTCGCCTTCGGCGAAATCGGGCAAAACAGTTCGCGTTCTCTGCGTACCCCAACTTTTCGCCAACACAAAAGCCACCCCGCGTGGGGTGGCTTTTGTGTTGGCGGAGAGTTAGGGATTCGAACCCTAGGTACTTTCGTACACAGCATTTCGAGTGCTGCACCTTCGACCACTCGGACAACTCTCCGTATTGGTTTTGCTCACCTATTATACATAAGCCGCGGGCGTTTGTCAACTTTTAATTATTTCATTTTGAAAATTTAGTGATTTATCGCTTTATTGCATAAAATTGTAAAAAACGCTTGCATTTTCATTTTTGTTAGTGTATAATGCGGCTATGTCAATAGACATACTTTGGAGAAGCTCATTAAATTGAGTGCCGAAGGGGCTAAACTCTCTCAGGCAAAAGGACAAAGTTTTTACTTTATGTACTTTTGAGACCGAGAGTTTTCTCGGTCTTTTG
>JAZOCG010000213.1:0-3668 GCA_045596345.1 Acutalibacteraceae bacterium | reverse complement strand
AAGGATCGCGGCTTCAATTTTTGTCCGATCGAACTCCATCTCCGCTCCGTCACGCTTAATGATCTTCATATTATATGTCCTCTCTTGCCGTAATTTATCGCATTTTAATCGATGCATAATGTATTATAGCACGATACCATGCACGTGTCAATATATTGTTTGAAAAAACCAAAATTTATTTTCGAAACCACAATATATTGTGTCACTGTGCAAGCGAAAAGAGAGAAGAAAATTCACAAAAATCGCGTAAAACCGCATAACAAAGCCACTGTACGGGCGGTACAGTGGCTTTGTTTACTCTGTTCTCTTGTGTTAATTTGTCACATTTCCTGACAAGCGATAGGAAAAACCGCTCAAATCGTACACCTCGGAGAAGGACGCAGTATACTGCAATGCCAACCCCGCCCCGATCGCCGCACATAGTGCCGGGTCTTCGGGGACGTGACAGGGCAGTCCCGTGATCTTAGTCAAATACGCAGGCAGGTCACGCAGCTGCGCCATTCCGCCCGTCAGCCATATACCGTGCTCATAGATGTCACCCGCCAGTTCGGGCGGCGTTACTTCCAGCACCTGCTGAATGATGCCGACCGCCTCGGCGATGGTGGGTGCCATTGCCTCGATGATCTCATCAGAGTTGACCGTCTGTACCCTCGGCAGACCCGTGAGGGTGTCGCGTCCCTTGGCGGTCATCGTCACCGTCTGCGCACGCGGCAACGCTCCGCCGACGGTGATTTTGATATGCTCCGCCATACGTTCACTGATGATAAGCCCGTAACGAGCACGGACGAAGCGCGCGATCGCCTCGTCCACTGCGTCGCCCGCCAAACGCGCGGAATCGGATACCGCGAGACCTTTAAGCGACAGCACCGACACGTCGGTCGTACCGCCGCCGAAATTAATGATCATCTGTCCGCGCGGCAAGCTGACATCCAGCCCCGCACCAATGGCGGCAGCGACCGTCTGCGGTACCAGCGTCACCTTGCGAGCACCCGCCGATACCACCGCCTCAATAAAAGAACGACGTTCCACCTCGGTGATCTTCTCCGCGATGCTCACCGCGACGCAGGGCTTTGCGATACGATTGGAACACACTCGCCGCAGGAAAAAACTCAACATCTGCTCGGCGAGGGCGTAGTCGGCGATGACGCCCTTTTGCAAAGGACGGCGCGCTATAATACTGTCCGGCGTGCGCCCCAACATCTCTTCCGCTTCGCTGCCGCAGGCAATGAGCTTACCGCTGTCTGCAGACACCGCGATGACCGCAGGCTCGTCGAGCAGCATACCGCGTCCCGGCTCGTAGATCGCCACACGCGACGTGCCGAGATCAATTCCTAAATTCATACGTCTTCTCCTTTATCATCCTTATAGATGGAACACGCGGCGGTGACGGCGTATACCTCACGCGCCCCGTAAATCTTCAGCATTTTCGCACACTCATCAAGCGTCGATCCCGTGGTGATCGTGTCGTCTACCAACAATACGATGTTACCGTCCGTTGCCCGCGGCTCGTCCACCGTGAACGCGCCGAGCAGATTTCCGCTGCGTGCGACCGCGCGCAATTCCTTCTGCGGGGTGGTGTGAAAGAGCTTACGCAATCCCGCAACATACGGAATACCCGTACGGCGGGACAACGCCCGTGCAAGCAACGCCGCGGGGTTATACCCCTTCTTACGCTCATCCTTCTTGTACTGCGGAACGGGCATCAGACAATCAAAGGCGATACCGCCATATTCGCGGCGCATCACCTCCGCCATCTCGACGGCAAATCCGTCCGCAATGGCACTGTCCGCGGCATTTTTCAGCTGACCGATGCCGCTTTTGCCGAGTCCGTCATAATAGAACGGTGTCACGCACCGTTCAAAGGTACGGCGATGTTGACGGCAGATACACCGATCTTCGCCGCGCCCGCAATAATCGCACACAGGGGGCATAACATACGGCGCATTCTCACAGCAAGCGGCACACATCGTCTGCTGCCATTCGATCACCTGTCCGCACAGGCAACAGCGTCGCGGAAAGAATAGGTTGACCACCCACGATACCGCCTTCATCACAGCCCTGTCTCCTCAGCTCGTCGCAAAAAAGCACAAAGTCCCGTGTACCGCAGAGTCTTGCGGTTGTTTTCAATCATCCGCTCCACCGTCTCCATACTACCGACCAGTATGAGCAGCTTCTTGGCACGGGTAACGGCGGTATACAGCAGGTTACGGTAGCACAAATTCGGCGTATTGCGAAACAGCGGCAATACCACCGCGTCAAATTCGCTGCCCTGGCTCTTATGTACCGTGATCGCATACGCCAGTTCAATATCCTGCGCGTCCTGTTTTGTATAGGTCGCGACACGATCCTCGTAGCGCACAGCGAGCGTCTCCTCTCGTGGGTGGATGGTCTCCAGAACTCCGATATCGCCGTTAAAGATACCGCTGCCACATTCGCCGTTATCGCGTGTCCATAAAATATCGTAATTATTGCGGGTATGCATCACCTTATCTCCCACCCGTAGCGTGACACCCGCGACGGTCATCTCCGTCTTCTTCTTATCGGGGGGATTAAGCAGTTCCTGCAGACGGCGGTTGAGCTCCACCGTACCCATCTCGCCCTTGCGACCGGGGCACAGCACCTGCAAACCGTCCCACGCGGTATACCCGTAGGCGGCAGGCAAACGGCGATGGCAAAGATCCAGCACCGTCCCCGTCACATCGCCGAGACTGCCGCGCGGCATAAAAAAGCAGTCACCCTTATTATCCAGCTGCATCGGTTCACCCGCTACGATACGGTGGGCGTTGAGCACGATCCGGCTCTCCAGTGCTTGGCGGAACACCTGTGTGAGTTGCACAACGGGCACCGTGCCGCTGTCGATAAGATCCTGCAACACACAGCCCGCGCCCACCGCGGGAAGCTGATCGGTATCGCCGACCAGGATCAAGCGGCATCCCGTCTTGACTGCCCGCAACAGATTTTCGAACAGCACCGTATCCACCATCGACATCTCATCGATGACGATCGCATCCGCATCGAGCGGGTTTTTCTCATTGCGTTCAAACACGTGGGTATCATCTTCGCCCCAACGCACCTCGAGCAAGCGATGCAGCGTCTTCGCCTCGTGCCCCGTCAATTCCGCGATACGCTTGGCGGCGCGTCCCGTCGGCGCGGCGATAGCGACCGTCTCCCCCATACTCTCAAGCAGTGTGATGATACCGCGCAGAGTGGTGGTTTTACCCGTACCGGGACCGCCCGTAAGAATGAGCGTACCCTTTTCGATCGCCTCGATCATGGCGCGGCGTTGCATAGCCTCGTACTCAATATGAAAATTGCGTTGCATCGCGTCGATACGCAGTTCCAGATCCTCAACGGCGATCTGCGAAAACCCGCTCATCAGCCGCATCCGCACTGCGATGAAGCTCTCCGCCTCATACAGCCGCGGCAGGAACAGAAACTCCCGCCCGCCGATAGTCTCCTGATGCAACTCAAATCCGATCATCCGCTCGAGCACGGATTCGACCGCCTCGGTCGGGACATCCAGTAACGTCACTGCCGTCGGGATGACCTTATCCTTCGGCAGACAGGTGTGCCCGTTGCCTTGATTATGCTGTAATACATATATAATGCCCGCTTCCAGCCGATGTGGGTCGAGCTTATCTCCGTTCATACCCATACATAACTGATCC
>JAZOCG010000212.1:0-3069 GCA_045596345.1 Acutalibacteraceae bacterium | reverse complement strand
TGAAACCGCAGTTTCAAGGGATTTTGGTGGGCGTAAACGGACTCGAACCGCTGACCTCCTGCGTGTGAAGCAGGCGCTCTAACCAGCTGAGCTATACGCCCATAGGGTGACAGGACGCAAACCTTGTCACGGTTTCGCTCGCCGCCTTTGTCCGTGCGGCATTGCGCTCATTTTTGCAAGGCGTCAGCCTTGCGGCAAATTCACGCTTCACCGCACGAAAAAACTCGGCGGCAGAAACGCTTTGCCCTTACAAAAAGAGAAATTTTCGTTTCGCCAAAGCCGTGGAGCGCCGACATCCTTTCGGATTTCAAGCGACAAGGCACAGGCGAACGGAAATGGTTCTTTTGTAAGGCGTGGCAGGTTTGCGTCCTGCCACCCTTTGGTGACCCGAACGGGAATCGAACCCGTGTTACCGCCGTGAAAGGGCGGTGTCTTAACCGCTTGACCATCGGGCCAAAGATGGTCTTTTCCGGCTCTCGTAAGAGAGCCGGAAAAGATCGTGGTGGCTGTAAGTGGATTCGAACCACTGGCACTGCGGGTATGAACCGCATGCTCTAGCCAACTGAGCTATACAGCCAAAAATCGTCCCGCGGCGGGAACGCAGTTTATTATATACTATACCCACCCATTTTGTCAACTATTATTTTTCTTTTTCTTAATAAGTTCTTTTATACGGGCGGCACCGCGGCAAAGCAGTGCCCACAGCCATCGTGCAAAAGCGGTGAATTCTGTGCCGAGCCACCGCCCGAGGCGCACAAGATGCGGCTTTGCCCATGTCCACGCTACGCTTGTCCATCGTGCGATATGTGTCCAGACGATACGGCAGATGCGGTAAATAAACGGCAAAAACGGACGAAGCACCTGTGCGGCAACGACGCCGACGGCGTCCCCTTCCGCCCAACCGCCGAAACGGCGAATACACACGGTGATGACACCCGCAACGATACCCGTGACGATCTGATCACGCGGCGCGGCAGGTGCGGTGGCGGTGTCCGCAAACAGTAAGGCGGCAAGCAGAAGTCCGCCCGTCAGTATGGCGTACAGCGCATAGTCGATCGCGCCCCATAGTATCCACGACAGCACCGCGACCGTCGCGAGCAGACAGGCGGGGGCGATAAGACGCACACGGCGGCGCAGAAGAAGATAGCCCGCGCCGAGCAGGATCGCGACGGCGCAGGTTTCGCCGATCGCTCCCGCGTGGACGCCGAACAGTAATTTCCACAGATCGAGCATATCGCCACCGTGAAATGATGCCAGCGGAGTTGCACCCGCGATGCTGTCCAGCGAAACAAATTGCGCGGGCATCGTATACTCGGCAAAGTGTGCGGGGAATACTATGCGCACAAGGAGATAGGCGAGAAGAACAGGATGCACAAGCGGCTGTGCGAATCGCAACGTGGGTTTAAAAAGCCCGACAAGCCGCGGCGCGGCACCCACGGCGGCAACGATACCGCCGAGCAGGGCAGACAGCCACCACGGCGCATTCTCCGGCAAACAAAACGCCGCGACAAATCCGCTGAGCAGGGCAGGGGAAATGCGTAATTCGGTCCACGACGTTTTCTCGACCCACGTGAGGAGCAGTGCCGCCATCAGGTAGCCGCCGACGGCGGTGACGAGCAGAGCAAGTGCCTGTCCGCGGTAATAGATGACCGCCGTCATCAGCACCGGTAACAGTGCGGTCAGCCAGTCAAGTATACGCTCGCGGTCGGGATCGCGCAGGCTGGGGTGGATGCGCAGGGTATCGTTCTCCATATCGGCACTCCTCTCTTTTACAAAATATACTAATAGTGTACCAATTATCGGAGGAAATTACAAGACTTTTCTTTGTCGGCTTTGGTCGATGCGCTTGACAGCGCGGGACAAAGCCCGTATAATAAGGTACGCAAACTCACCATCCATCTGGGGGCGTAAAGGTTTCGACGGGGGTTGTGAGGTACGGTAAGCGAGTAGCGGTGCCGACCCGCTATAAAATCGGTACTTTTAAACAATAAACGACAACAATAAAGTTGCGTTGGCGGCCTAATTAGGCTGCCCGTCTTGCCCCGAAGTACCGCGGTCGGGAGCGAGGCGTCGATGAGCGGTGAACGTGTACGGCGGGGTGCCGCCCCCACCGTCACGGCGTAGCGGCTACCGTAGCGCATAGCCTGCCGTTCGGCGATGCGTGAGGGGAATCCAAAAAGATCGGCTGCACTCGGAGAAAGCTGTATCAAGTGACTTTCGGACGCGGGTTCGATTCCCGCCGCCTCCACCACGAAAAAAGTCACTTTTGTCTACCGACAAAGGTGACTTTTTTCAATGATATCCGTTCCTCACGGAACGGGTGATATATCTTCGATATGATATCGCACTGTCGTGCGATGATATATGCCTTCGGCATATGAAGGAACGGATATTATATCATATTTGCAAAGCAAATATATCATACGGCAACGCTGTATATCATATCGCGTTAGCGATATATCATTGAAAAATGTAACATTTTATGATAAAATACCGATTAAAAGAAGGTGTATTTATGTCCGAGAACAAATTGCTTGACTTATCTTTTTGAGTTTGCTGTTGCTATTGTAAATCTTGTTGACGGTGTAACTGCACCGAAAAGTTCTTATATGACCGATCAGCTTGCAAGATCCGGCACTTCTGTTGGCGCGAATATCCACGAAGCGCAATACGCACAAAGCAAAAAAGATTTTGTTGCAAAGTTGGAGATTGCCTTAAAGGAATCCAATGAAACGAGTTACTGGTTGAAGCTGATGTATGAGACAAAAAGGATAGATATTGCCGCATATCAATATGCCGAGAAACTATGCGGCAATATTCGCAGGTTGTTGATTGCCTCCTGCCGAACCGCAAAGGAGAATACGAAATGATAGGCCCGATTGTTACCGTAACTGTCGACAGACCTCTTGGTAGTTATCATCCTGAGCATCCGGACATATATTATCCAATAAACTATGGCTATATTGAAGGGACAATGGCTGCAGATGGTGAAGAAGAGGATGCTTATGTTTTAGGTATAACAGAGCCCGTTTCTGAGTTTACCAGAAGAATAATAGCCATTATCAATCG
>JAZOCG010000211.1:0-9871 GCA_045596345.1 Acutalibacteraceae bacterium | reverse complement strand
CTTGTAAAAGAAGCATCCGCATATTGAGTTTGTTTTTAGGAGGAATACCCGATGGCACTGATCCGTGTGTTGGATAAACACGTTGCCGAGCTTATCGCCGCGGGCGAGGTGGTCGAGAGACCTGCGTCTGTGATCAAAGAGTTGGTCGAGAATGCGGTGGATGCGGGAGCGCGTCATATTACTGTCGAGATTCGCGACGGCGGTGTGACCTATATGCGGATTACGGATGACGGCTGTGGCTTTCATCGCGAGGATGTGCCGACGGCGTTTCTTCGTCACGCAACGAGTAAGGTGCGGGATGAGGCGGATCTCAACGCCATCAATACGCTTGGTTTTCGCGGTGAAGCGTTGGCGTCTATCGCCGCGGTTGCACGCGTAGAGCTGACCACTTGTGTCAAGGGTGAACTGGTCGGCACACGATACGTTATTCACGGCGGGGAAGAGATCCTGCTTGAGGATGCAGGCTGTCCCGATGGCTCAACCTTTGTCATTGAGGATTTGTTTTATAATATTCCTGCACGTATGAAATTCCTCAAAAAAGATGTCAGTGAGGGTAATGCGGTTGCCGGCGTGATAGAACGTTTGGCTCTGTCGCATCCTGAGATCGCTATGCGTTTTATTCGCGGCGGTCGTACAGAAATACAGACCCCCGGCGACGGCGATCTGCTTTCTTGTATTCACGCGGTGTTCGGCAAACCCTTTGCCGCGGGATTGATCCCTGTCGATTACACGATGGGCGGTGTGTCGGTCAATGGGTATATTTGCAAGCCCGAAGCTTGCCGACCGAACAGAACAATGCAACATTTCTTTATCAACGGTCGCTATGTAAAGACACAGACGGCTATGGTCGCACTTGAACGCGCCTACAAAGGCGTAATGATGGTTGGTCGCTTTCCGTCTTGTGTGCTGTGTCTGTCGATGCCTGCCGAGACGGTGGATGCAAACGTGCATCCCGCCAAGATCGAGGTGCGCTTTATCAATGAAAAACCCGTGTTTGATGCGGTGTATTACGGCGTAAAATCCGCACTGGAAAGTGGCGATACCATCCATCGGGTGCTGATCAAAGAGGGTCAGCCTAAACCGTTTACTCGTCCCGTTGCATTGTCGCCTGAGCCCGTCGTGACGACTCCGATGGCGAATCAGTCGCAACGTGTTAGTCCGATTACGACGAGTTATATACCGAAGGCACCTGTGCCGACTCCGTCTGCTCGCAGTTTTTTGGATATGGTGGTGGACGATGACCGCCCGTCGGAGCTTTCACTCAACGACGAAACGGCGACAATTCCGCTTCCGACCGAGCCGCCGGTTGAGATCAATACACAACCGATCATTCATCAAGAAGAACTCCTACAAACAGAGATCACTCCCGAGATTCCCGTTGCCCAAGAGGCAGAGCAGCCGAGTCTGTTTAAGGATGAGCCTTCCATCCGCGTGGTTGGTGAGATATTTGCTACATACATCGTTGCTCAGATGGGGGATAGTCTGTATCTCATTGATAAACACGCCGCGCACGAGCGTATGCTGTATAACCAGCTTAAGGCGAGTGCGCGTGTGGATGAGCAGGTGTTGCTGGCACCGCTCGCCATCACGGTCAGCCGAGAGGAGCATACCGCGCTGGTTGAAAACCAAGATGTGCTCGCCAGTGCAGGCATCTCGCTTGAAGATTTCGGCGGCAGTTCGGTGCTGGTGCGCTCCTTCCCAATGATTCTGTCGGGACAGGATATTGAAGCCACTATACAAGAAATCGCGGCAGGTTTAGTGAATGGGGGCAACGAGGTGTTGTCCGCAAAACTTGACTGGATATATCATTCCACCGCCTGCCGTGCCGCGACAAAGGCGGGCGACATCAGCCAAACCATCGAACTGGAGAGCATCGCGCAAAAGGTGTTGCTCAATGACGAGGTTCGCTATTGCCCGCACGGTCGACCCGTTTGCGTCGAAATGACGCGCAACGACATCGAAAAGCAATTTGGTCGTATCATCTAAACATTCGAAAGGAGGCAGTCGCTGTGACAACGACATTTTGTCCGTACCCCATCATTGCCGGTCCGACTGCCTCCGGTAAGACCGCGGTTGCGGTTCATCTCGCCAAGATGTTGGGCGGCGAGGTCGTTTCTGCTGACTCAATGCAGATCTATGACGAGATTTCTGTCGGCACGGCGCGCCCGACCGAGGATGAGATGCAAGGGATTCCGCATCATCTGCTTGGTTTCCTACCGCTGAGTGAATCGTATAGCGTCGCGCGATATACGACGGATGCTGATCGCGTATTTCGTGAGATCCTATCCCGTGGTCGCATACCGATTTTGTGCGGCGGAACAGGACTGTATATTCAGTCTTTTTCAGAGAATATACAATTTTTTCCACACGAGCCGAGTGAGGAATTGCGCGCTCGATTAAAAGAGCGCGCCGCTATGGATGGCGGAGTCGCTTTGCTGGCGGAGTTGCGTGACATCGATCCGCAGACTGCCGCGCGCTTGCATGAAAATGATCTAAACCGCATCATTCGTGCATTAGAGGTGTACCACACAACAGGACAGACGATCAGCGAACAAGCTCGCTTATCCAAAGCGGTGCCGTCACCGTATGACCGATGCTTGTTTTTGCTGAATTATCGTAATAGGGACACTCTATACGAGCGCATTGAACACCGTGTCGATCTGATGTTAGAAAACGGTTTGCTCGACGAGGCGAAGCGCGTGTACGAGGATGCGCCTCGAGCGACCGTTCTGCAGGCGATCGGGTACAAAGAGTTGCTGCCGTATTTGCGAGGCGAAGAATCGCTGGAGAATGCGGTTGCACAACTGAAAATCAGCACGCGCCATTATGCTAAACGACAACTATCTTGGTTTAATCGTATGCAGGATGTGCGGACGATTTGGATGGATGAGTATGGTGATGCCGCGTCTGCGGTCGCTGAAATCCATCGGCAATATACAACGTTTTGTCAGGAGGGGAAGGACAATGGCTAAAAAGAAAGCAAAATCCTGGAGCGGTCTGTTGACCTTCCTTATTGCACTGGTGATTTTGAGTTATATCGGATACCAGATCTATCGCAGTATGTTCTCGACGATCAAGACGGAGCTTGCCGTGAATTACAGCGTGTACGAATCTGTTGAGGCTCAAGGACTCATTTTTCGCTCCGAGACGGTGATTCCCTCTGTGAACAACGGGCATCTGTATTACACGGTAAACAACGGTGCGCGCATTGCCAAGAACGGCGTGATCGCGTCCGTGTATTCGTCGGAAAACGACGGCTTTTTAGCGCAGCAGATCAGCGAGGTTGATGCACATCTCAACATTCTGCGCGGTCTGCAGTCCAACGATTCGTCCTCGCATGTGACGCTGGATATTATTGACACTCAACTGATGAACACCCTCAATACGCTGATCGCCGACGCGGGGGACGGCATATTTGAAAAGTCCGCCGCGACCAAGAGCGAGCTGTTGTCATTATTAAGCAAGAAGCAGATCGTCACCGGCAAACAGGTCGATTTCTCCGCTGAGATCGCAAAGCTGGAACAAAAAAAGAAGGATCTGTCTTCGCAGTATCATGCGCCGCTTTCGGTGATCAAAGCCCCTGTTGCCGGTTATTTTGTGGACAGTGTTGACGGATATGAATCGACTCTATCCTCTGTGGATCCGTTAACGTTAACTACGAGCAAGCTGCGTGAGCTTATGGCAACAGAACCTGTCAAAACGGAAAACGGTGCAGGAAAAATCGTTGGAGGATACGAATGGTTTTTCGCTTGTGTGGTACCCGAATCGTTTTACAACACCTTAGCTGTCGGCAATTCGATCTCGCTGAAGATGAATTTTGTCAGTGAGGAGGAGGTTCCCGTAACGGTCGCCGCTTGCAACAAAGACAACGAAGGGAATCTGGCGGTTGTTTTCCGTTGCGCGTATATGTCCGAGGAGTTATCCGATATCCGCAAGGAAACGGCACAACTCCTTATCGTGCGCCATAACGGACTTAAAGTGCCAAAGCGCGCCATTGTTATTGATGATGAGATGCAGGCGGGTGTGTATATCCGCTCAGGCAATACGGCGGTGTTCCGTAAGATCGATCAGTTATACAGCGAGCCCGCCAATTACGTTATCAGTAAGGTTACCGACCAATCCGGTTATCTTCAGCTGTACGATGACATCATCGTCAGCGGAAAGGGGTTATATGATGGAAAAACCATTGATTGATCCCTCGCTGGAATATGCTCTGCGATCTGTTGAAGAAAAGATAGCGACTGCGTGCATTAAAAGCGGTCGTCCCGAGGATGCGGTGAAACTGTTAGCCGTGACAAAAACCGTCGAGGCCGAGCGCATCAACCAGGCGATTGCACTCGGCATTAAGCAGATTGGCGAAAACCGCGTTCAGGAATATAATGCTAAGAAAGATGCGTTACACCTCGAAGGTGTTGGGACACACTTGATCGGACACCTGCAGACGAATAAAGTTCGTCAGATCGTCGGGCAGGTCGATATGATCCAGTCGGTTGACAGCGAGCGGTTGGCACAGGCGATATCCCGTGTGTCGGTCGAGCGTGGGATCGTGACACCGATCTTGGTTGAGGTCAACATCGGCGGGGAAGAAGCAAAATCCGGTGTGGCTCCTGAAAAATTGGACGAATTACTGGAGAAAATACACGGATTTTCCGGCATTCACGTGTGCGGATTGATGACCGTTCCGCCGATTTTAACAAAAGAATCGGAAAAAAGAGCAATTTTTTCAAAAATGTATCAACTGTTTGTTGACAATCGAGCAAAAAAATTAGATAATATAGATATGCTGGAGTTATCTATGGGTATGTCCGGTGACTATGTGGAAGCTATTTATGAAGGTTCCACGATAGTGCGAGTAGGTTCTGCGATTTTTGGCGCACGCCATTATTGAATTTTTGGAGGTAGTAATTATGGGACTGTTCGGAAAATTCTGGAATGACGAAGAAGAGTTGGAAGACGAGAACGAAATCACCACGGAAGAAAGCATTATGCGTAAGGATGACGACCGCAGCTCCGCTGAGTCCGGTAAGCGCGGCAACAAGGTCGTGAACATTCACGCCACGGCACAGCTGCAGGTGGTTCTGGTGAAGCCTGAGCGTTTTGATGATGCCAGCGCGGTCGCAGATCATCTTAACGCGAAGCGTACCGTTGTCCTTAATTTGGAGTCTGCCAACAAGGATGTTGCGCGCCGTATTTTGGACTTCCTCAGCGGTGTCGCGTATGCCAACGACGGTCAGATCAAGAAGGTCGCGAACTGCACCTTCATCATCACGCCTTATAACGTGGGCTTGATGGGCGATCTGCTGGACGAGCTGGAGAATAATGGCCTCTATTTCTAATCGTAATCAATCCGATGCGTGGCTGCGCTCGCGCATAGAAGATACTCTCTTTCTATGTGAACGGCGCAGCACGCCGTCGTTTCTGGGCTTTTTAGACGAAGCGGAACAGCAAACAGCGCGACGACTTTTGTCGCATGTAGACGGCGATCGCTTTGTGTTTTGGGGCGGCTATGACGAGGCGGAACGCTGTATGCTCGGGTGTTTTCCTGAGTATATGACCGCTGAGACGGACGAGTTTCCGCTTGTTCGGCTGACATTCTCTTATCGTGCGGATCGACCGCTTACCCATCGGGATGTTCTCGGCACGATATTGGCGCAGGGTGTGAAACGTGAGACCATTGGTGATATCCTGTGTTCCGATAGCGTAGTGGTTGTGTTTCTGCGCGATGAGATTGCATCCTATGTCCGCGAACAGATCACCAAGATCGGCGGAGTTGGTGTAAAGGTGGTTGAGAACGACGCCCCTCTGCCTGCTCTGCGGCACTATATGCCGATACAGGATACGATCGCGTCTGCCCGATTGGACGCGGTGGTTAAGTCGTTGGTTCGCTGTTCGCGTGAGAAGGCGGCGCAGATGATCAGTCTAGGGGTCGTCAGTTTAGATCATCGTGTGTGTACCGACGTGTCGGCGGGTGTTTGTGCTGATACGGTCATATCGGTGCGCGGGTACGGTCGCTTTATCATTGATCAAATCGGACCGCCGACCAAGAAAGGGCGTCTGCATTTGGATGCCAGAAAATGTGTATAATTTCTGTCGAAAGGATGAATAACCATGATTTCAGCACAAAATGTGCGTGAAGTTCGTTTTACAAAGACCATGGGCGGTTACAAAACCGCTGAGGTTGATTCGTTCCTCGATCAGTGCGCCGATACCATCGACGCGCTTACGAATGATATTGAGGAAAATACGCGCAAAATGCAGGTGCTGGCGGAGACGATCGTTGATTATCGCAATCAAGAGGATAGTATTCGCACAGCACTGATGAGTGCTCAGCGTATGAGCGAGACGGTTATTAATGAGGCTAAGGAACAAGCGGAATTGATCATCTCGGAGGCGCACGAAAAGGCGAATACCATTGAAGAGGAATCCAAGAAGTGCATTCAGGCAGAACTGGATGAGCTGGCACGTATTCAGAAAGAGGTTGTTGCATTCCGCTCCAAGCTGTTGGCAACCTATCGTGAGCATTTGACACTCATCGGCATTTTATCCAATGAGGCGTCGGATGTGCAGCCGTCCGAGACTGTCGAGGAAGCAGAAACCGAGGCTGTGCAGGCTGAGCCCGTGGAGGCTGTTGTCGCTGAGCCCGCTGAGACTGTCAAGATCGACATCTCGGCTTTTGAGCTTGAGGACGAAGAGTAAGCTGAACGGATCGGGCGGAACGCTCGATCCGTTTTTCTATAGGGGAGGAATGGCGTTGCTACCAATTATATCGTTTGTGTTGTCTGCTGTGTTGGTGGTTGTTGATCAGCTGACGAAGTACGGCGCGATCGTGTATTTAAAAGATCAGCCCGCATATCCGCTGTGGAGCGGTGTCTTCGAACTGCAATACTGCGAAAACCCCGGCATCGCCTTCAGCTTGCTCACAAATCAGCAGTGGCTGTTTATTCCCGCAACCTGTCTGGTGATGGCACTCTTCGTGATTATGCTGTTGCGCAGCGATCTTCGTCGTTCTGTTGTGTTTTCGCTCAGTTGTGCGATGATATTAGCGGGTGGAATCGGCAACCTGATCGATCGGGTAGCATATGGTTATGTTGTGGACTTTTTATACTTTAAACTGATCGATTTTCCTATCTTTAATTTTGCCGACTGTTGTGTTGTGGTCGGCGCGATCGTGCTATTTGCATTTTTGCTGTTTGGTTGTAAGGACAGCGATTTTGAAAACCTGCGCGGACTGATCTTCGGCTCGAAGAACCGCGCAAAGGAGTTTACGAATGATCATCGAAACAAAGACATGGTTGATCCCGACGGAACAACAGAATAAGCGCATTGATTCCTATCTTGCGGCTGAGTTGAATATCAGCCGCTCGGCGGCGCAACAATGGCTGGCAGAATCGCATGTGAAGGTGAACGGTAAAGCGATCAGCAAGAGTTACAAGATCAGTGGCGGCGAAGAAATTTCCGTTGAAATTCCTGCCCCCGTTGCTTATGAGGTAACCGCACAGGATATTCCACTGGATATCGTGTATGAGGACAGCGATCTGCTGGTAGTTAACAAACCGAAGGGGATGGTCGTACATCCTGCTGCAGGGCACTATGAAGGCACGTTAGTCAACGCCTTGCTTTCCCATTGCGGTGACAGTTTATCGGGCATTAACGGCGTTTTACGCCCAGGAATCGTGCATCGTATTGATATGGATACCAGCGGGCTGCTTATTGTCGCCAAAAATGACAAGGCGCACCAAGGGTTATCCGAACAGATTAAAGTACACAGTTTCACGCGTATCTATGAGGCGGTCATTGTCGGTCATCTGAAGGAGTCGACAGGTACAGTCGATGCACCGATCGGTCGGCACCCGACACAGCGCAAAAAAATGGCTGTCACACCGACAAATTCAAAACCCGCAACAACACACTATGAAGTGATCGGGGAATACAACGGGTACAGCCATATCCGTCTGCGTTTGGAAACGGGGCGCACGCATCAGATCCGTGTGCATATGGCGTATCTTGGTCACCCCGTAGCGGGGGACACCGTATATGGTGCGAAGAACCAGCCGAAGGAATGTCGCGATTTAGCGGGGCAGTGCCTACACGCGAAGGAGATTGGCTTTGTACATCCTGTTAGCGGTGAGTCGCTATATTTCACCAGTGATCTGCCGACGTATTTTGAGACGTTTTTACAGAATATCAGCAAATAAAAGAAGCCTTGCGTGAGCAAGGCTTCTTTTTGCATCATTTGGTGTTATTTTACTTTGAAACTATCCTTGAGCGAGACCGAGCGATTGAAGATCAAATGATCGGCAGAGCTGTCTTTGTTATCCACGCAGAAATACCCAAGGCGCATAAATTGGAAAGAAGCAGGTGCGGACGCATCGGCGAGGGCAGCTTCCAGTTTGCAATTCTGCAGAATCTCCAAGGAGTCGGGATTGAGGCAGGCGAGGAAATCCTTGTCCGCGCCGTCGGGATCGGCATCGGTGAAGAGATTGGAATACAGACGCACCTCGGCATCGACAGCTGTTGCGGCATCGACCCAGTGGATGGTGCTCTTGACCTTGCGACCGTCTGCGGTATTGCCGCCCTTGCTGTCGGGATCGTACTCGGCGAGAACCTCGATTACGTTGCCGTTCTCATCCTTGACACAGCCCGTACACTTGATGACATAGGCGGATTTCAGTCGCACCTCGTTGCCGGGGAACAGACGGAAATAGCCCTTGATCGGCTCTTCCATAAAGTCATCCGCTTCAATATAGAGGTTCTTGGAGAAGGTCACCTTACGGGTGCCCGCTTCGGGTTTAGCGGGGTTATTCTCGATCTCAAAAACATCTTGTGCATCGTCGGGGTAGTTGGTGACGGTCAGCTTCACGGGGCGAAGCCCCGCCATCGCGCGTTGTGCGTTCTCGTTAAGATCCTCGCGCAGGCACGCTTCTAACAGCGCAACTTCCACCGTGTTCGGCACTTTTGCTACGCCGATCTTCTCACAGAAGGTGCGCACAGATGCGGGGGTGTAACCGCGCCGACGCAGACCGCATAGGGTCGGCATACGGGGATCGTCCCAACCGGATACAAAGCCTTCTTCAACCAGTTTGCGCAGTTTGCGCTTGGACATTACCGTGTAGTTGATGCCGAGACGCGCAAACTCGATCTGGCGGGGATCAGCCTCAATGTCAACATTCTGCACCACCCAGTTATACAGCGGGCGATGATCCTCAAACTCCAAAGAGCACAGGGAGTGGGTGATGCCTTCCATCATATCCTCGATGGGGTGAGCAAAGTCGTACATCGGATAGATGCACCATTTATTGCCTTGGCGATGATGCGGGCAGTGGTTGATGCGGTAGATAACGGGGTCGCGCATATTGAAGTTGCCGCTGGCAAGATCAATCTTGGCACGCAGCGTCATGCGACCGTCCTCAAATTCACCGGCACGCATACGGGCGAAGAGATCAAGACTTTCCTCGACGGGGCGATCGCGATAAGGGCTGACAGCGGGATGGGTAAGGTCACCGCGATTTTCGCGCACCTGCTCGGGAGTCTGCTCGCAAACATAGGCGAGCCCTTTTTTGATTAAACTGATAGCCTGCTCATACATCACATCGAAATAATCCGAGGCATAGTAAAAGCGGTCATCCCAGTCAAATCCCAGCCAGTGAATATCTTCCTGAATGGCATCGACGTATTCCTCGTCCTCTTTGGTGGGGTTGGTGTCGTCCATACGCAGGTTGCAAATGCCGCCGTATTACAGCGCCGTGCCGAAATCGAGGCACAACGCTTTTGCGTGACCGATATGCAGGTAGCCGTTAGGCTCCGGCGGAATACGGGTGTGTACCGTTTTGCCGTAGCAACGTCCGCCTTCGGCAAGCTCCTCGTCAATAAT
>JAZOCG010000210.1:0-7626 GCA_045596345.1 Acutalibacteraceae bacterium | reverse complement strand
AGGAAAGTGCGCATCTTTTCGATATAAAGACTTTGCTCCTCAAATTGGGGGAGTATCATAATCGCACGGCGGATATTGCTGCTGAGGCGGTTGGCGGCGTTGTAGATGGCGAGCAGGGAACCGAGCCCGTATTTCCCCTTGACCAACGCCTGATAGAACAGATAAATGAGATACGCCCCATCGAAAGCGAGTGCGCTGATGCCGTCACGCGCGACGGCAAGCCACGTGATAGCTTTGCCGTGTTTGACGGAGACTTGTTCCATCTCTTCCGATGTATCGGAGAAATCCCGTTTAAGCTTGTCCGCGATGGCACCCGTCTTAATGTCTTTAACGAAGTTCGCCAAATAGAACACACGGTTGGTGTAGTCGCGCTTACGGCTGATGGGCATCAGTTCTTCCTCGCGTTTCATATTCCGCTTGGTGATGCAGTGTTGTAACAGTAAGGTCGAGATCATAATGCCGACCACAACGACCAGTGCGGTCGCGTCGGTGGCGACGATGTAGGTGCCTGCGATGAGGGCGGTGACGATCATACTCGCCAGACGCATAAAGGTGTTGGTGGCCTGGGAGATCTTCTCGGGCGCGCGGTGCATCGCCCACACAAAGTCGTTGTAGAATGCGGTGTCGTCGTACTTGGCGATCTCGAGCTCTGTCGCTTTCTTATACAGCGTTAAGCGGGTGTCCATATAGAATTTGGAAGTTGCTTTCGGTGCGAGATACGCTTCGATGAGCGGACCTAATACGATCTTAAGGGTGACGGCGATCGCGACGGGAATGAGAAAGTACAGCACGTCGACGAGCGTCTTGCCCTTCTCCACGCAGGAGATGATGTAGGCGAGCAGGAAGGTGTGCTCGAATAGCGTGATGACATCGCCGAGGACTAATTGGATAAAGCGGATAACGGTATAACCCGGGGTCAGACGGAACTGCCAACGCAGGGCGAACAGAATATTGGAGAGGGTGCGGGTCTTCTTCTGTTTAGCCACCCAGCTCACCCCCTTCCACCTGATAGTTGCGTGCCTGTTTGCGGAACATATCGGCATATACACCGTTTGCCGCCAGCAAGGTCCGGTGAGAGCCTTGCTCGATGAGCGTGCCGTTTTCGAACACGAAGATGCGCTCGCAGACGGCGGCAGAGGAAAGACGATGGGAAACGATGACGGACAGTTTTTCCTTAGTATTGCACAGCGCGATGATGGTTTCAAACATCTTATATTCCGCGATGGGGTCTAGTGCGCTCGACGGCTCGTCAAGAATGACGATCGGCGCGTCTTTCGCGAAGGCGCGGGCGATGGCGAGCTTTTGTCGCTCGCCGCCCGACAGCTCGACACCGTTGTTGTCGAATTCCCGCGTCAGCAGGGTGTCTTCCTTGAGCGGGAGTGAGGCAATTTTATCGTAACCTTCGCTGTCCCGCAGAGCGGCGACGGCAATGACACGGTCGGTATCGCTTGTCACCTCGGACATCAGTACGTTTTCCGCTACCGTGGCGGCAAAAACGGCAAAATCCTGAAATGCTGCGCCGATAAGTGCTCGATACTGCTTAATGTCGAAATCTCGAATGTCTGTGCCGTTAAGCAATATCTGCCCCTCGGTCGGGTCGTAAAACCGCAGAATGAGTTTGATGAGGGTGGATTTACCGCTGCCGTTAATGCCGACGAGCGCGTGGCGCACGCCGCGGCGTAGGGTGAGGGTGATGCCCTTGAGTGCGTATTTCTCCTGTTCGGGATAGCGGAAGGACACATTTTTAAATTCGATGGTCTCCACCGTCTGCGGCGGTTTGAGACCACCAACGGACTCATCGATCTTGGGTTTATAGTCGAAAAAGCCGCGCAAATTGTCGATAAAATAGGCGTTGGTAAAGATGTTGGTAATACCCTGCTCAAGATCGTTGAGCATCCAGGATACGCTGACGATGGCGTTGAGCAACACCACCAATTCACCCGATGTGATGTGTCCGCTGATAGCGAGCGCGGCGGCGAACAGCCACATTCCCTGAAAGCCAAAGACGAACACCAGCAATCCCTTAAAAGCACCGTAAAAGGACCATTTTGCCGCGTGGTTACGCCAGATCGTCAAACCTTCTTCGGTGGCTTGCTTGTAAATATTTGTCAGTATGCTGAACACTCCCGTCAGACGCACCTCACCTGCGTACTGACGGAAATACATTACGCGGTTGACGTATTCGTGGCGGCGGTCTCTTGGGGTGCATTCTTGTCGAATGTCGTACAGCTCTTTGCCGTATTTTTTGCCGAAATAGAGGTTGCCGATGAGCGGTAGAGCGACAAACACCAGCGACCACCACGTGATGCGGCACATCGTGATAATAATGTAGGTAGAGGACAGCAGTGCGGATACGGTCAGCGCACAGTTGTCGAGCACCGAACTTGCGCGTTCACTTGCCTCGGTTGCCGCTTTGGTGTATGTATTGTAGAATTCAGGTGTTTCATAGCAGGATACGTCCACCGTCTGCGCCTTATCAAACAGCATTTTATTAAGCCGATGATGAATACGGATGTTGGTTTTGGGCAAAAAGACGTGGTGATATCTCGCTTGCAGACCGCTGCGCGTCACGTCCAGCACCACCGCGAACACGATGAACCACGCCGCTTCGGCGAAGGTGCGGGTGTCACTGCCGCCGAACAGGTATTGCATAAAGATGACCGAGTAGAAGGTCCACATCGCAAACTCAAAAATCAGGAACAGAAAATTGAGCGCGACGCGCGTAGGGGAGATGCCCCAAAGCAGGCGCAAAAAATATAGATTGTTTTTAATGGCGGACGTTTTCGTTTTCTTTTCCTGTTTCTTCATCGGGGACTCCTTTGGTCGGGGCAACAAAAATTGATTAGCTTTATTTTACACCATTTTATAGCAAAAAACAATGCCGTTCTCGCGTATTTATACAATTATTTGTATTTATACAGGCGCATCTCCGGGAATCTGACCGTGCAAACGGGGTGAAGGCGGCTAAATCGGAGGGGAGCAAGGGGAGTTTTCACGGTTTTCGCGCCGTCTATTATCCAAATGCACAAAAACCGGCGGGAGAAAAGTCCAGCGATGGGCAATATACACAATATACAGAAATATTGTATATTTTTGCATAAAAACACTTGACTTATTCATTTAATAAGGCTATAATACCGTCATTGACAGAATATTTATTCACAAGGAGCGAGTTCGATATGAAAAAAGAAAACATCAAAAAAGTGGTTTTGGCTTATTCCGGCGGTCTGGATACGTCCATCATCATCCCGTGGCTGAAAGAGAACTACAACAACTGCGAGGTCATCGCGGTGAGCGGTAACGTCGGTCAGGCGGATGAGTTAGAGGGTCTGGAGGAGAAGGCACTCAAGACGGGTGCTTCCAAGCTGTACGTTGAGGATCTGACTAAGGAATTCGTGGAAGATTACGTGTTCCCCTGCGTGCAGGCGGGTGCTCTGTACGAGGAATATATGCTGGGTACGGCGTTTGCTCGCCCGCCCATCGCGAAGCGTATCGCCGAGATCGCGCTCGCCGAAGGTGCGGATGCGATCTGCCACGGCTGCACCGGTAAGGGTAACGATCAGGTGCGTTTCGAGCTGGCGATCAAGGCGGTTGCCCCCGATATGCCGATCATTGCTCCTTGGAGAGAGTGGGATATCAAGTCCCGCGAGGAAGAGATCGAGTACGCCGAGGCGCACAACGTCCCGCTGAAAATTAACCGCGAGACCAACTATTCGAAGGATAAGAACATCTGGCACCT
Organism: Acutalibacteraceae bacterium; assembly: GCA_045596345.1. Lineage (GTDB taxonomy): Bacteria > Bacillota > Clostridia > Oscillospirales > Acutalibacteraceae > UBA5905. Next base: position 3,887 of record JAZOCG010000210.1, on the reverse strand, counting down.
CTCGCACGAGGGTCTGGATCTTGAGGATCCCGCCAACGAGCCGCAGTACAACAAGCCCGGTTTCCTCGAGATGGGCGTGTCTCCCGAGATGGCACCCGATAAGCCCACCTACGTGACGGTGCATTTTGAGCAGGGTGTCCCCACTGCTGTCGATGGCAAGCAGATGGGTGCGGTCGAGCTGGTGACCACCCTCAACAAGCTCGGCGGCGAGAACGGCATCGGTCTGCTCGATATCGTAGAGAACCGTTTGGTCGGTATGAAGTGCCGTGGCGTGTACGAGACCCCCGGCGGTGCGATCCTCTACAAGGCGCACAGCGTGCTGGAGTCTATCTGCCTCGACAAAGAGACTGCACACTACAAGTCCCTCGTCGCGCAGAAACTTGCGGAGCTCGTATACAACGCGCAGTGGTTCACCCCCCTCGTTGAGGCGATCCTCAGCTTTGTTAAGACCACTCAGAAAACGGTCACGGGCGACGTGACCCTCAAGCTGTACAAGGGTAATATGATCAACGCGGGCGTGACCTCGCCCTATTCGCTGTATGATCCCGAGATCGCGACCTTCGACGAGGACGAGGTCTACGATCAGAAGGATTCCGCGGGCTTCATCAACCTCTACGGTCTGCCCACCAAGGTGTACGCCAAGATGAAAGCGAAGAACGGCATCAAATAATTGGAGCTTTTAGCTATGACGAAGATTTTTATTGACGGCAAGGCAGGCACGACGGGTCTGCGGATATACGATCGGCTTGCGGGGCGGGAGGATATTACCCTCATCACCCTGCCCGAGGAACAGCGCAAGGACACCGCCTGCCGTAAGGCGGCACTGAATGAGGCGGATATCGCTTTCCTGTGCCTACCTGACGCGGCGGCGATCGAGGCGGTGTCACTGGTGGATAACCCCGACACGGTCATCCTCGACACCTCGACGGCGCACCGCACCAACCCCGACTGGGTGTACGGTATGCCCGAGTTGTCTGCGGCGCAGGAGGCGGCGGTTAAGAGCGCAAAGCGCATCGCCGTGCCCGGCTGCCACGCGAGCGGGTTCGTTGCGCTGGTGTATCCGCTTATCGAGGCGGGCATCCTCGACAAGTCGGTGTTGTTGACCTGTCATTCGCTGACGGGCTACAGCGGCGGCGGTAAGAAGATGATTGCCGAGTACGAGGCAGAGGACGCGCCGTATGTGCTGTCCACCCCGCGTCAGTACGGGCTGACCCAACAGCACAAGCATCTCAAAGAGATGTCCGCGATCACGGGGCTGACGCATCTGCCGCATTTCAGTCCCATCGTTGCAGACTTTTACAGCGGAATGGAAGTGACCGTGCCGCTGTTTTGCGAACAGTTGATGGACGGTAAGACGGTCGAGGACATCAAGGCAGTATACGCCGCGAAATACCAGGGCCCGGTACTTACCTACCGTGATGGGATCGACGAGGGCGGCTTTATCGCCGCGGGCACGCTGTCCGGCAAGGACAGTATGCAGGTGTCGGTCTACGGCAACGACGAGCGTATCCTGCTGACAGCGGTATACGACAACCTCGGCAAGGGCGCGTCGGGTGCGGCGTTGGAATGCCTTAACCTCGTGATGGGGAAAGAGAAAGACTACGGACTGGATATTTAAGGTCACGTTACCATAACGGAGGACACTATGGAGATCATCAAGGGCGGCGTGTGCGCCGCAAAGGGATTTTCCGCAGCGGGCGTGCATTGCGGTATCCGCAAGAATAAAACGAAGCGCGATCTGTCGCTGATTTACAGCGAACAACCGGCATCAGCGGCGGCGGTGTATACCACCAACCTGGTGAAGGGTGCGCCGCTCACCGTGACTAAGGCGAACATCGCCGACGGTAAGGCGCAGGCGGTCATCTGCAACAGCGGTAACGCCAACACCTGCAATGCCAACGGTATCGAGATCGCCGAGCAGATGTGTGATCTGCTCGCAGCCGAGCTCGGCATTAAGGCGAGCGACGTCGTTGTCGCCTCGACGGGTGTTATCGGTCAGCCGCTCGACATCGCGCCGATCGCGGCGGGTATCCCGATGCTCAAAGCGAATTTAGGCGACAACTCCGACCACGCGGCGGAGGGCATTATGACCACCGACACCAAGAAAAAGGAAATAGCGATTTCCTTCACCGTGGACGGGGTGGAGTGCAAGATCGGCGGTATCGCCAAAGGGTCGGGTATGATCCATCCCAATATGGCGACGATGCTGGTGTTCATCACCACCGACTGCGCCATCAGCCCCGCGATGTTGCAGAAGGCACTGTCCTCGGATATTGCCGAGACCTTCAATATGATCAGCGTCGATGGCGACACTTCCACCAACGATATGGTGACGGTGCTTGCCAACGGACTGGCGGGCAACGCCGAGATCACCGCGGAAGGCGAAGCATTTGACGCATTTATGAAAGCACTTAACACCGTGACGGTGTACCTGTGCCGCTGTATTGCGGCGGACGGCGAGGGTGCGACCAAGCTGCTGGAGTGCAAGGTCAGCGGTGCCGCCGACCTGCCCACCGCTAAGACGGTTGCCAAGAGCGTCATCTGCTCGTCGCTGACCAAGGCGGCGATGTTTGGTGCGGATGCCAACTGGGGTCGTGTGCTGTGCGCCATCGGCTACAGCGGCGCGGCGGTGGATGTCAGCAAGATCGACGTGGCGTTTAAGTCCGCTAAGGGCACCATCCCCGTCTGCAAAAACGGCGCGGGTGTTGACTTCTCGGAGGAGAAGGCGAAAGAGATTCTGCTTGAGAGCGAGATCGAGATCCTCGTCGATCTCAACAGCGGTGAGGCGACCTCGACCGCGTGGGGCTGCGATCTGACCTACGATTACGTCAAGATCAACGGGGATTACCGCACATAATACAAGTACCGACGGAGGCTCTCATAGCCTTCGTCGGCTATCCATTTGGAGGGAATATGATGGATTTTTCGAATGCACAGCGTGCCGAGGTGTTGACACAGGCTCTGCCGTATATTAAGCGGTATAACGGCAAGATCGTCGTGATCAAGTACGGCGGCAACGCCATGGTCAACGAGCAGTTAAAACAGCAGGTGATGGAAGATATCGCGTTGCTGTGGCTCATTGGTGTCAAGGTCGTGTTGGTACACGGCGGCGGTCCCGAGATCAGCGAAACGATGAAGAAACTCGGCAAAGAAGCGGTGTTTGTTGACGGTCTGCGCGTCACCGATAAGGAAACGGTGGATATCGTGCAGATGGTGCTCGCGGGCAAGGTGAACAAATCGCTGGTGACCCTGCTTCAGATGAAAGGCGGTCACGCGGTGGGTCTGTCGGGTATGGATGGCGGTATCCTCGAGGCGAAGATCAAAGACGAGCGTCTCGGCTTCGTCGGCGAGATTACCAAGGTGCGTACCCAGCCGATCACCGACTTGCTGGAGAAGAACTATATTCCCGTCATCTCCACCGTCGCGAGCGATCACGCGGGCAACGCCTATAACATCAACGGTGACACCGCCGCGGCATATATTGCGGGCGCGCTCGGCGCGGAGCGACTGATTATGATGACCGATATTGCGGGTATTCTGCGCGATAAAGACGATCCTTCGACCCTCATTCCCGAACTGACGGTTTCCGAGGCGAAGGCACTGTATGACGAGGGCGTTATTTCGGGTGGTATGATCCCGAAGGTCGACTGCTGTATCGAAGCACTGGAAAAAGGTGTGGAAAACGTCATTATTATGGACGGACGTGTCTCTCACTCCATTTTGATGGAGTTGCTCACCGACGAAGGTGCGGGCACGATGGTTAGGGTAGGGTGATACGATGAATACAAAACAACTTGACAACACCTATATCGCCAATACCTACGCGCGCTTTCCGCTCAATGTGGTGAAGGGGAAAGGCTCACTCGTATGGGACGATAACGGCAAGG
>JAZOCG010000209.1:0-6337 GCA_045596345.1 Acutalibacteraceae bacterium | reverse complement strand
GTGTATAATGCGGCTATGTCAATAGACATACTTTGGAGAAGCTCATTAAATTGAGTGCCGAAGGGGCTAAACTCTCTCAGGCAAAAGGACAAAGTTTTTACTTTATGTACTTTTGAGACCGAGAGTTTTCTCGGTCTTTTGTTTTTTGACATAATACTTTTTGAGGAGGATGTCTACTATGCTAGACAAAATTGCCGAAATAAACGGCAGCATCAACGGCGTTGTGTGGGGCGCATTCGGTCTCACCTTGCTCATCGGCACAGGCGTTATCACGACCCTGTGCACCAAGGTCTTCCAGGTCTCCCACATCGGTCTTTGGTGGAAGAACACCATCGGCAGTCTGTTTAAGAAAAACGTCATCGGTCACACCAAGGAGAAGGGCACCATCTCCCCCTTCCAGGCCCTTTGCACCGCTCTTGCCGCTACGGTAGGTACCGGTAACATCGCGGGTGTCGCCGCTGCCATCTGCATCGGTGGCGCGGGTGCAGTGTTCTGGATGTGGATCGCTGCCTTCTTAGGTATGATGACCAACTATTCCGAAAACGTGCTGGGTATGTACTTCCGCCGCCGCAATCCCAACGGCGAGTGGTCCGGAGGCGCGATGTACTATCTGCAGGACGGTCTCGGCAAAAAGAAAGGCTGCAAATGGATCGGCAAGATCCTCGCCATTCTTTTCTGTATCTTCACGATGCTTGCCTCCTTCGGTATCGGCAGTATGGGTCAGGTGAACAAGATCGTTGCCAACGTTTCCTCTGCCTTCAACGTAGACGCTCTTTCGAGCATTACCGTTTTTGACAATGTTTCTCTGTACAACGTTCTGTTGGGCGTGCTCATCATGATCCTCACCGCCATTATCACCCTGGGCGGCGTAAAGAGAATCGCCAGCGTTGCCGAGAAGATCGTTCCCTTTATGGTCGTGCTGTTCGTCGCGGGCAGTCTGGTGATCATCGGCATACATTACGACGCCATCATCCCCGCTTTCCGCGCCATCTTCGTCAACGCCTTCTCTCCCGAAGCCTTCGTCGGCGGCGGCATCGGCGGTGTGATCATCGCCATGACCAATGGCTTTAAGCGCGGCGTATTCTCCAACGAGGCCGGTCTCGGCTCCTCGGTTATGGTGCACTCCAACTCCAGCATTAAAGAACCCGTCAAGCAGGGTATGTGGGGTATCTTCGAGGTGTTCGCCGATACGATGGTCGTGTGCACGATGACCGCTCTGGTGGTGTTGACCTCCGGCGGTCTCAACGGCGGTGTTTTCAACGCCCAGACAGGTGAGATCGCCGCCGGTTATACCGATGCCACCTTGGTAGGCGGTGCCTTTAACCAAGTATTCAGCTGGGGCAACATCGGCGAGCGATTCGTGGCTATCGCTATGTTCCTGTTCGCCTTCACCACCGTACTGGGCTGGTCGCACTACGGCTCTAAGGCGTGGGAGTATCTCTTCGGCGCGAAAACCACCTTCGTGTTCCGCATCATCCACGTGTGCACCATCATCTTTGGCGCGGTGCTCACCTCTTCGCTCGCGTGGGATATCTCCGACACCTTCAACGGTCTGATGATGATCCCCAACTTGATCGGCGTTGTCGTGATGATGCCGATGGTCATCAAGATCACCAAGAACTATGTGGATCGCAAGCTGAAAGGCAAGGACGTCGAGCCGGTCCTGTCGTATGATTCTGCTATTCAGGCGGAAGCGGTTGAAGCTATAAACGCAGAAGAAGCCGAAACCGTCAACGCAAAATAAGTTTTTTGCTCTCCCGACCGTCGAGCGCGTATGTTACGCGCCCGACGGTCTTTTTTTGCCGCAACAGCCTTTTCAAGGTCGACCCGAAGGCGTTAACCATGCTCGCTCTCGATGACGGGGATTTTACGGCAAAACGGGTTTACGGCAACAGAATTCTATGCTATACTGCCTGTATGGAGGGATTCCTATGCATCTGGAAGATAAAAAGAAGAGCGCATTCTTCTTTTGGTCAATATTTTTTATGTACGTACTGGTCTTTATGACCAAGAACTGCTTTTTCGCGGCGATGGCATCCATCGTCGATGCGGGAGTGCTGACAAAATCGCAAACAGGCTTGATCACCGCGGTGTTTTACATCGTCTATACACCGCTACAGATCGTCGGCGGCGTGGTCGTCGACCGCTTTAAGCCCGCCCTTCTCATCAAGATCGGGCTGATCGGCGGTGCGATCGCCAACGGCATCATCTTCTTTAACCAACATTATGTGGTGATCCTTATCACGTGGGCGTTTAACGCCCTCATCCAGTTTGCCGTTTGGCCGGGCGTATTCAAAATTCTGTCCTCGCAGTTGGTCCCCGCCCAACGAAAGCAGGCGGCGTTTTTCATCTCGTTTTCGTCAACGCTCGGTTTGATGGTTGCTTATATCGTCGCGGCGATGGTGCGCCGTTGGCAGGATAATTTTCTCATTTCCTCGGTGGTGCTGTTCCTGTTGACTGCGTTTTTCCACCTCGTCACCAAACGCATCGAACCGTATATGGTGCCGGATACCGTCCCGCGCGGCATTCACTCGCACGAACCTGTCGAACCGGTAAAGCACACCCAGTCTGCGGGGAAACGATTGTTGCTCGGCGGTATCGTCTTTGTTGTGCTGTATATCCTGATGCGTGCCACGGTAGAAAACGGGCTCAAAACCCTCTCCTCGACGATGCTGATGGAATCTTATGATCAGGTGTCTCCGACCATCGGCAACCTGCTCAATACCCTTGTCATTCTTTCGGGCATTGTCGGCACGGTGCTCGTGCGCTCTGTGATGTCCCGCGTCATCAAGGACGAGATCGTCGGTACCATTCTGCTGTTGGTGCTTTGTCTGCCGTTTACGCTGATTATGCGGTTTATCGGCAGTTGCTCGGTGGACATCGCGGTAATATCCCTCTGTATTATTGTCGCGGCTCTCAGCGGCACGCACTATCTGTCGCTGTCGTATAATATGCGTTTTACCCGCTACGGGCTCAACGGCACCGCGGCAGGCATCACCAACGCCGCCGCATCCTTCGGCATCGTGATCCAAAGCTACGGATTCACCCTGCTCGCCGAAGCAACGAGTTGGAATGTCGTGGCGGATGTATGGCTTTTGATGCTTGGTGGGTCGGCACTGTTGCTGATCCTCGCTCTGCCGACGTGGAAACGGTTTATCGCTATCGAACAACAGAACGAAAGCGAATGAAATCTTCATACACATAAAACCACCGCCGATGCGATAAATCGCATCGGCGGTGTTGCTTTATTCCCCATTCCATAAAAACCGTTGAAGATCCACCGTGCCGTCGGAGCGAAATTCAACGCCCTCCTCTTCCAACAACTCACGCTGTCGGTCGCCACCGCCAAAGGCAAACGCGGCGGCTGTCCCGCCGAAGCGGTTGACCACCCGATGACAGGGGATCACCCCCGGCTCAGGATTGCCGTGCAAGGCATACCCGACGATCTGTGACCAGTGCGGGTTGCCAGCGAGAGTCGCGATCTGTCCGTAGGTCGCGACCTTTCCCTTAGGAATGCGCCGCACCTGTTCGTAGATTTTCTCAAATGTGTTCATCGTTTCTCCTCTCGGCGACCGTGGTCGCGAAATTGCCGCGGGGTTTCTCCCGTCAGCTTTTTAAATACCTTGGTGAAATAATGCACATCCGCAAAGCCGCAATGCTGTGCGACCGTCTGCACCTGCAGGCTTGTTGTCGACAGCAGATGCGCCGCTAACTCCACACGCTTACGGTTGACATATTCGGTGACCGTTTCCCCCGTTTCGCGGCGAAACAGTGCCGAGAGATAGCTCGCGTTGATGCCCTGCGCCTCGGCGAGCGCGCTCAAACTCAGGTCAGCGGTCAAATCGGAGTCGATGCGAATGATCGTCTTTTGTATCGGCTGAGAATAGCCGCTCATCGAATGCTTGTGCACCAGACGGCAATATGCGCGGAACATTTCAGCCATAAATTCCTGCATTTGTGTCGGCTCAGGCACCTGCTCGATGCGACGGGCAAAATCCGACGACACGCTGTCAAGGTAGATGGGGTGCACGCCGCCATCCTGTGCCGCCTTACGCAGCAGGGTATTGGTGATGATCGCATAGTTTTTGAGATTGCGTAACGGATCCGTCAACCGCCGCTCAAAGGATTCAGTCGAAAATCCCGAAAACAGCACCTCCGCCTTGTGGATCAGCCCCTTGGACACCGCATCCATCAGCTGTCGCTCAAAGGCATACCGCTCCTCCATCAACCGCATCGCCAGCTCAGGATCGGTCACCGACAGCGTATTGCGGTGACGGATGGACTCGTCAAAGCCTTCAAACTTGCCGTCCTGAAAGGTGTAATTCTCCGTCCCCTGCCAGATATACTCGGCAAAGGCTTCCACCATCGCGTACAAAGGGCTGTCCTCGGGGAAATGTTGATATCGTCCGTAATACGTTTGCATCTCCGCCAGCTGGTTGGTCGGGATATGCAACTGTTCCGCGCGCTCGTACAACGCCTCGCGTCCCAGAGGCTTTTTGAGATACGGACCGATGACAAGCAATGTCGACGGTTGTGTCTTCGGCAGACGCAAAAACAGCACACAACAGCCGAAAGCATCCGTTGCGCGGTACAATATATTCTCCTGCGCGGCGACAAACCGCTCCTCCAGCGGTGGATGAAAATACGCGTTTGCCTGCACAAGATAGTCCAATCCATCAGCCATCCATCCCGCCGGCATCGCATATTGCCGCAATTCGGCAACACGCACACGCAGTTTTTCGCAGGTTTTTTTAAGATATTGCAGCTGAGCATCGTACACCATCGTCTGTCACATCTTTCCTTGGCTAAATTCGCCAGTTATTTTCCCCCATTTTTTCCATTATAGTACAATTTTTAAGCTCTTTCAAGTATTTACACAAAAATTGTACCATTATGGATAAAAATATTCCTCACCTTTATAATATAGTAGGATTTATAATATACCCATACCAAGCATAAAAAAACAAAAGGAGTTGTTATCTATGGCAAAGCAAGCTGTCCTTGACGAAAAAGGACACCGCAAATTCGGTATGCGCGACTGCCTCGCGTATGCCGCCGGCGACCTCGGCTGTAATATGAGTTTCGCACTCAAAGGCACGATGTCCATCTTCTGGACGCAGTTTATGGGAATGGACCTGTGGTATGCCCTGCTGCTCATCGTTGTGCAGGTATGGGATGCCATCAACGACCCGCTTATCGGCTCCATCGTCGACGCCGACCGCCATCAGTATAAGCGTAACAAGTTCCTACAGTACATCCTCATCGGCTCCATCGGTCTGATCATCGGCGGCGCGTGCTGCTTCCTACCGTTCCCCAACGCGCCTGTGTGGGCGAAAGGCATCATCTTCATCGCAGGTTACGTGGTGTGGGATGCGTTCTACACCGTCGCGAATGTGCCGTACGGCTCGCTGCTGTCGCTGATCTCCAACGACGTTAAGGACCGCGCTTCTCTCTCGGCGTGGCGTTCCGTCGGCTCCATCTTCGGCAATATGCTGCCGATGGTGCTGCTGCCGTTCATTATGTATGACGAGAACGACAACCTCATCGGTGAGCGTGTGTTTATCGCCGCTCTGATCATGGGCGTGCTCGGTTTCCTGTGCTTCCAGTTTATGATCAAAAACACCGAGATCCGCGTCAACACGGATGTCGCTATCGACGAGGAGATGCCGAAGTTCAACGTATTCAAAGCATTCGGCAACTTTATGAAGAACCGTCCCGCCGTCGGTGCCACCATCGCCGCGATGGGTATGTTCATCGGTATGCAGGGTGCTACCACCGCCGTGACGGTCATCTTCCAGTCCTACTACAACAATGTCAAGATCTCGGGTATCGTTCAGCTGTTCGCGATGATCCCGATCGTGGTGTTCACCCCCCTCGCCCGTAAGGCTGTTGCCAAATTCGGCAAAAAAGAGCTCGCCACCTTTGGTTCGATCTGCTCGATTGTTGCGGGTCTGGGTCTGTTCATCATCACTCCCGACAACACCAACCTCGATCTTATTCTCTATATCGTATTCCAGCTCATTTACTCCCTGGGGCTTGGCATCTACTCCACCGTTTCCTGGGCAATGATGGGCGATGCTATCGACTACAACGAGTGGAAATTCGGCACCCGCGAGGAAGGTACCGTATATTCTCTGCATTCCTTCTTCCGTAAGCTGGCGCAGGGCATCGGTCCCTCGCTCATACTCATTGTTATGGTGGCCTTCGGATACGTCGGCGAAAATGAAGGTAACCAGCTGTGGAACGTGGCGATCAATATGCGCTACATCGTGGCGGCAACCTTCCTGTTCTCCGCTGTGTTACAGTTCATCGGTCTGGGTCTTGTCTACAACCTCGA
>JAZOCG010000208.1:0-5551 GCA_045596345.1 Acutalibacteraceae bacterium | reverse complement strand
TTCCTCATCCGAGGGGGAGATGTTAGCCCTGTGGGATAACGCGTTAGCGGTCGCCGCGACACGTGTGACCGCCGCCCGGTGCCGTTACGTGCAGAAAATCCAACCGGTGGCGGCGGATATTTACAGCGATCTGTCGGGCGGAAGAGAAAAATTATCCCTTGTGTGGAATTCTCCCGCTTACGAAGACGGGGCAACGAGCGCGAATATCGCCGCAAACTGGGCGAAATTGCTCGCAAACGCCCATCGCGCGGACAGAGCCGCGGGTTTTTCCATCGTCGGCGCGCACCGCGAAGATATGGATGTCTTGCTCGACGGCGTACCCGCCCGTACCTACGGCTCGCAAGGTCAGCAACGCTCTGCGGTGCTCGCCCTCAAGATGGCGGAAGCCACTTTACTGCAAGAGGTCACCGACGAACCGCCTGTCGCGTTTCTCGACGACGTGATGAGCGAGCTGGACGTGTCCCGACAGGATTATATTCTTAACCATATCCACAACTGGCAGGTGTTTATTACCTGCTGTGAACCCACTGCCGCCCTGCGAATGAACGCGGGTAAGGTATTTCAAATTAAACAAGGCGTAATATCAGAATAAAATTATACAGAATGGATTTGAAATAACGATGTATTTACACCTTGGACAAGAGGTTGTGGTGCGTCGGCGGGACATTATCGGGGTGTTTGATATCGAAAACACCACCGTGTCGCGCACCACACGCGATTTTTTAACAACCGCTGAAAAGGCGGGGTCGGTCGCGTATATCAACTACGATCTGCCGAAATCCTTTACGGTCTGCGCCCCGCCGAAAGGGGACGCGGATACGGGAAAGACGGCGGTGTATATTTCCCCGATCGCGCCCCGCACGTTATATAAGAGATCAAAGACTTCGAACATATAAGGAGGATCCGACGATGAGTGAACAGGAAATGGAAAAGAATCTGACCCAGCCTGAGGGATCTTATGACGAAAAAGACATACAGGTGCTGGAAGGACTGGAGGCTGTGCGTAAGCGACCCGGTATGTATATCGGCTCGACCGGTCCGCGCGGACTGCATCATTTGGTGTATGAGATCGTCGACAACTCCATCGACGAGGCACTCGCGGGCTTCTGTACCCATATTGAGGTGGACATCCTGCCCGGAGACATTATCTCGGTGCGGGATAACGGGCGCGGTATTCCTGTTGGTATGAACGAGAAGATGGGGATGCCCACCGTCACGGTCGTGCTCACCGTCCTGCACGCAGGCGGTAAGTTCGGCGGCGGCGGATATAAAGTCGCTGGCGGTCTGCACGGTGTCGGTTCTTCCGTTGTTAACGCTCTCTCCGAGTGGCTGGAGGTGGAGATCAGCCGCGACGGGCACGTCTATGCCCAGCGTTTTGAGCAGGGCAAGACGGTGACGGATCTCAAGATCATCGGCGACTCCGACGAGACGGGTACGCTGGTGCGGTTTAAAGCGGATCCCACCGTCTTTACCGAAACCACCGAATACGACTACGAAACACTGCAGAAGCGTTTGCGCGAGCAGGCGTTCCTCAACGCGGGGCTTAAGGTCACGTTGACCGACCGCCGTGACGAGGAAAACATTAAGAGCGAGGAGTTCTGCTATGAGGGCGGCATCTCGTCCTTTGTCGAGTTTCTTAACAAGACGCGCGGCTACACGCCTCTGCATAATAATGTCATTCACCTGACCACCACCGACGGTGAGTCGGTCGCGGAGGTCGCGTTCCAGTATAACGACAGCTTTAACGAGAATATCGTGTCGTTTGCCAATAATATGAACACCGTCGACGGCGGTACGCACGAGACGGCGTTCAAGACCGCGATCACCCGTATTCTCAACGATTACGCCCGCCGCTATAAGATGCTCAAAGACAACGACAAGAACTTGAGCGGCGAGGACGTGCGTGAAGGCATTATGGCGGTCGTCAGCGTCAAGCTCGAGGACGCGCAGTTTGAGTCTCAGACCAAGGCAAAACTCGGCAACACGTCCATCGCCAAGCTGGTCAACTCTCTGCTCACCGACAAGCTGACCGCCTATCTCGACGAAAATCCCGCGGTCGCTAAGGCGATCTTAGAGAAATCCATCAACGCCGCGCGCGTGCGCGAGGCGGCACAGCGTGCCCGCGATAACGCGCGTAACAGCAAGAAATTAAGCTCCTTGCGTATGCCGGAGAAGCTCGCAGACTGCATCTGGACCGATCCCGAGCGCACCGAGCTGTATATCGTCGAGGGTGATTCCGCCGGCGGCTCTGCGATCCAGGGTCGTGACCGCAACTATCAAGCGATCCTCTCGCTGTGGGGTAAGATGCTCAACGTCGAAAAGGCGCGCATCGACAAGGTGTATACCAACGAAAAGCTGCTGCCCGTCGTGGTGGCTCTCGGCTGCGGCATCGGCGACGATTTTGATATCTCCAAGCTGCGCTACGGCAAGGTCATCATTATGGCGGATGCCGACGTCGACGGCGCGCACATCCGCACGCTGTTGCTTACCTTCTTCTTCCGCTATATGCGTCCGCTCATTGACGAGGGACACGTGTATATCGCCCAGCCGCCGCTGTTCCGCGTATCGAAGGGCAAAAAGACCTTCTACGCCTTCTCCGACGAGGAGCGCGATCAATATATCGAGGAGCTCGGCGGCAACGCGGACATCCAGCGGTATAAGGGTCTTGGTGAAATGGATCCCGAACAGTTGTGGGAGACCACGATGGATCCCGCCTTCCGCACGATGCTCAAGGTCGAGTTGGAGGATGCGCAGATCGCAGACGAGACCTTCTCCATCCTGATGGGCGACAATGTCGAGCCGCGCCGCGAGTTCATCGAGAAGAACGCCCGCTACGCGACCAACCTGGATATTTAACGGAGTGACGGGAATGGAAGAATTTCGCACCGCTCCGACCGCCGAACAGACCGGTTCCCCCGCCAACGAGTGGGCGATCGACCTGTCGCGGGAAGAGTATATTCGCTATTACACCCTGTTTTCTAAACTGAGCGGTCCGCTGCGTATGCAGACGGTACAGCTTGTTCTGTCGATTTTGTTCGCGGTGATCCTTGCCGCCTTCTGCGTGGTGGATTTTATGCAGACGGGCGCGGTGGATTGGTTGTTTGTACTGATCGGCGGTGTGCTGATGCTCGCCTCGCTGGGACTTTGGTGGTATGCACCGCACCACGTGCGCCGTGCCGCCGGCAAGGCATATGACGAGACGATCGCGGGCGGTTATTGCTACGCGGGCACACTGCGCGTGCGGGACGACCGCATCGAGAAGGAAAACGTGCAAGGCATCCACACCATCCATCTGAACGGCGGCACGCTGTTTATCGAAAATCCCGCGATGATGGTGTTTCTCACCGCCAACCGCCGTTCTATCGTTATCCCCGCGCGATACCTCACCGCCGAGGCGGCGAGCGTCATCCGTGCGGCGGCGGATAAGCTGCCGTATCGCAACCGTCGCTTTTTGGGACGGGTTGAGCCGCGCGGGGAGATCCCGTCGTCCGTGTGTCCGCCCGAGGACTCTGTACTGTGGGAGAAATCGGTGCGGTATGAGCCGGACGAACTCGCCGACCTCATCCGCCACAACGCGACGCAGAACTTTATGAAGCGTTTGCCGTTTCACAGCGTGACGAGCGTGATGTTCGGTATCGCGCTCGGCTGGGATGGCAGTGACAATATCCTGCCGTGTATCGGCTGGTTTCTTGCATTCTTTGGGCTGACGACGCTGTTTAACCTTGTGATGCCCCGCCGCCGCGCGAAAATGATCGCCGCGCAGGCGGATGTCGCAGGACGAACCGTTGCTATTAAACTCACCGCCCGCGGCGTATGGATGACCGACCCGAACAAGGGCTTCGCTGTCCTGCCGTGGCAGGTCATCGAGCACATCATCGACCGCGACACCTTCGTCGAGATTACCCGCGGGATGCAGTCCATCCGCATCCCCAAACGCTATATTGAGGACTTATCCGCGTTTGATACCCTCATTTGCACCCATTGGAAGAAAACAAAGAGTAAATAATAATTGTTAATATACAGACAGTAAACAGAAAGGTCAGGTGATCTTGGTGGAAGAACAGACCAATTCTCTCTCCAAGCTGATTCCCGTCGATTTGGATAAGGAGATGCGCAAGAGCTTCCTCGAATATTCTATGTCGGTCATCGTGGCGCGCGCCCAGCCGGACGTGCGTGACGGTCTTAAGCCCGTGCATCGCCGTATCCTGTACACGATGCACGAGGACGGACTGACGCCCGATAAGGCGTACCGCAAGTCCGCGACCACCGTCGGCGACGTGCTGGGTCATTATCATCCCCACGGCGACGCGTCGGTGTATGATGCGATGGTGCGTATGGCACAGGATTTCTCGTTGCGCTATCCGCTTGTCGACGGTCACGGTAACTTCGGTTCGATCGACGGTCACCCCGCCGCCGCCTACCGTTATACCGAGGCGCGCATGAGCAAGATGTCGCTGGACATGCTTGCTGACATCGAAAAAGATACCGTCGACTTTATGCCGAACTTCGACGACACCACGAAAGAGCCCGTGGTGTTGCCGTCGCGTTTCCCCAACCTGTTGGTGAACGGCTCGGCGGGTATTGCGGTCGGTATGGCGACCAATATCCCGCCGCACAACCTCTGTGAGGTCATCGATGCGATCTGCTTGCTTATCGACAACCCCGAGGCAGAGCTTGCGGACATTATGGAGTTTATTCAGGGTCCCGATTTCCCGACGGGCGGTATCATTATGGGTCGCGCGGGTATCCGCGCCGCTTATGCGACGGGTCGCGGGCGCATCACCGTGCGCGCGAAGGCGGAGATCGAGGAACACGGCAACCGCAACCGCATCGTGATCAGCGAAATCCCCTATATGGTCAATAAGCTCAACCTCGTTAAGTCCATCATCGACCTCGTCGACGATAAGCGTATCGAGGGTATCAGCGACGTCGTTGACCATTCGAGCATGGAAGGTATGCGGGTGGTCATCGACCTTAAGAAGGACGCTGTTCCGCAGGTGGTGCTCAACCAGCTGTATGCCTACACCCAGATGCAGACGACCTTCGGTGCCATTATGCTGACGCTGGTGGACGGCACTCCGAAGGTGCTTACCCTTAAGCAGATGCTGGAGCAGTATATCAAGTTCCAGGCGCAGGTCGTCACCCGCCGCACGCTGTTCGATCTGCGTAAGGCGAAGGAGCGCGCGCATATCGTCGAGGCACTCAAGACCGCCGTTGACTTCATTGACGAGGTCATCCGCATCATCCGCGAGTCAAAGGACCAGAACACCGCGAAGGAAGCGTTGATGGAACGCTTCGCATTCGATGACGTGCAGGCGGATGCCATTGTGAAGATGCGCCTTGGTCAGTTGTCGGGTCTGGAACGCCAGAAGATCGAGGACGAACTCGGCGCGTTGATGATGAAGATCGCCGAATATGAGGCGATCCTTGCTGACGAGCAGAAGGTGCTCGCCATCGTGAAGGACGAATGCATCAAGATGCGCGACAAATACGGCGACGAGCGTCGCACCGAAATCTCCATCGTGTCGGGTGAGGTGGACATTGAAGACCT
>JAZOCG010000207.1:0-3336 GCA_045596345.1 Acutalibacteraceae bacterium | reverse complement strand
TCGCCGGAATTCACCACCATACCATAGCTATCGACTACAGCGTCGGCAACACCCTCTGAAACGGTGACATCTTCCGTAACGGCATTATCCTCCGTAACAGCGGTATCCTCCTCTGTAACGGCATTATCCTCCGTAACAGCGGTACTCTCCTTGACGGTGGCATCCTCCTTGATGGTAACATCTGCTTCGATGGTAACATCAGCCGTCTGCGCGAACACGCCTGTCGGCACCAGTGATAACACCATCACCAACGCAAAAACGACCGCCCAAACTCTATTCATACCGATCTCCTCCTACATCTGCGCATTATTTTATGGGGGTAAATATTAAAGAAAATTTTACCACTAATTTCTAAAAAATGCAATATCAATATTGGGTAATAATTGGTGTGTTTTATAATTTATCAAGTTAATTACTACGATAAAACGACCGCCGAATTGCTTCGGCGGTCGTTTGTTGCCCCTCTTACCGAGTCCGCTCACACGTAAACGTGTGCGCAGGATTTCCGAGGGCAGGATTTATTTGTTCTGTTCGGTGTCAAGATAGCGCACCTCAAGACCGATCGCGGCAACGGGATCTACCGTCTTGCCGTCAATGCTCATCTCCAGATGCAAATGGGGTGCCTCAGCCGATTCGCACGGAATAGCGATCAGCGTACCGATCGTGTCACCCACCTTTACCTCTGTCCCAACCTTAACCGAAGCTTTCACACCGTAATAGCGGGACAACACATCCATTCCGTGATCGAGCACAAGTACGGTGCCCCACATCGGATCGTCCGTCACGGACATTACCTTACCGTCCGCGAGAGCTCGAACTTTCTGTCCGAGCTCGCCCGCAAAGTCCGTTCCGTTATGCGTGCGCCAATCCTTCATCGTTTCAGAATATGCAGGCTTCCCGTCGCTATATGCCTTCTGCACCGCATTGCCGAATGGCAGGATGTATAGATCCGCCGCCGTGGTGGTGGTTGTTATCGCCACTGTTGACGTAGTCGTGGTTGTGGTGGTTTTACGGTCATCGGGCAGATCGCTGACGATCTGCTCGACGGGTGTCGTATCAGAGTTCGGCGAGGATTGTTCCCCGCCCTCGCGAACAAACATCGTCTGACCAAAGGTTGCGACTGCGATACCGCCGACCGCCACTATACAAGCCGCTAACGCGAAATAAAAGCCCCGACCGTTTATAAAACGTCGAAAACGCGATGGTTTATGAATGTTCATATGAATCTTCCTCTCTGTCAATGTCAAGAACAGTGTTCCCTTAACTGTCATCGCTTATACAAGAAAAGGTGTCATTTATTCACATTCACCATAGACAATGACGAAAAATTGTCGAAGATGCGACTTGTCACCGTCTAACGACAATGGTATAGTATAAATGTATATTTATCGAAAGGCGGTGACTGGAGTGTCAATTGGTTTCCCTTTACACATTGATATAGCAGGCAACAACTGCACCGTCTTCGGTGGCGGCGAGGCCGCCGCGCGGCGCGCTGAGGTATTGCTACGATTCGGTGCGAAGGTCACCGTTATCAGCTCCGACATTTGTCCCGCACTCATTAAAATGAGCAATGAAGGCACCGTGCGCCACATTCCACGTAAGTATTTCCGTGGCGACTGTACCAATTCACAGATCTGTATCGCGGCGACCGAGGACAACGATATGAACATTCGCATCGCCACCGAATGTAAAGCAAAGAGCATCCCTGTCAATGTCACCTCACCCGCAGACTACGGCACGTTCCACTTTCCGCGCGTGATCCTGCAGGACGACCTCGTTATCACCGTCGCGGGCAGCGCACCGACCGAGAAAAAGCGGCATCTGCGCGACCGACTCAAGGCACTCATCCCTCAACTTCTAAACGAGATCGAAAAAGAACAATAATCAAACCCGTCTATTCATTAAAATGCAGTCGGGTGTCCCGTAAACTTTTATTGCACAATAAAAACCCGCCGGTTTTTGCCGGCGGTTTTTGCATTAGAACAGGTTGTCGCTGTTCTTACGGTTCTGGTCGTTGTTGTTTTTGCGGTTCTGATCCTGATTGTTTTTGCGGTTCTGGTCGTTGTTGCTGTTGCGGTTCTGATCGTTCTGCTTATACTGATCCATCACTAAGTCCCTCCTGTGACACATTTATGAGAAGCGCCGAAATGCGTTTCTCGCGAATAGTATACCGCAAGCCGCAAAAATTATACCGAAATTATGTTGCAATGCCGTTGCAACGGGCGTAAAAATATGGTAAAATAAAAAATAATACAAAACGGGAGGCGAAATGAATGGATGTGCGTATCGGCGACATAATCGAAATGAAGAAGAATCACCCTTGCGGCAACAAACGATTCGAGGTGTTACGCATCGGCATGGATTTTCGTCTGCGCTGTCTTGGGTGTAATCACGAAATGATGCTCCCCCGCCTCAAAGCGGAGAAAAACATCCGCCGCATCGATCGTCAAGAATAGACTACGCCTATCGTTCAATACTACGAGAAAGGCGGAAACTCCGATGCTGGATAAATTGGAAGCCATCGCCCGACGGTATGAAGAAATCGGGCAAAATCTATACGATCCCACCGTCACCGTGCAACCCGAATTATTCGCACGGCTGATGAAGGAAAGTCGCGAACTGCAACCGATCGCTGACGCTTACGGCGAATACAAAAAAGCGACTGCACAGCTGGCGGATGCCGAGGAACTGCTCGCCGAGGCAGGCGATGACAAAGAATTGCGCCAACTCGCGCAACAAGAATATACCGACAGCAAGGATGCCATCGCACGACTGGGCGAGGAACTGAAAATATTGTTGTTACCGAAGGATCCCAATGACGACCGCAACGTCATTGTTGAGATCCGCGGCGGCGCGGGCGGCGAAGAATCCGCGCTGTTTGCGGGATCGCTCTATCGGATGTATACGATGTATGCCGAGAAGCAAGGTTTTTCCACCGAGATCGTCGGCGCAAACGAAACCGAACTCGGCGGTTATAAGGAAGTCAGCTTTATGATCACGGGTGAGGGTGCTTACAGCCGCTTTAAATTTGAAAGCGGCGTACATCGTGTCCAACGTGTGCCCGAAACCGAAACTGGCGGGCGTATCCACACCTCTACCGTCACGGTGGCGGTGCTCCCCGAAGCGCAAGAGGTTGAATTTGACATCAACCCTGCCGACCTGCAAATCGACACCTATCGTTCCAGCGGCGCAGGCGGACAGCATATCAACAAGACGGAATCGGCTATCCGCATCACCCACCTGCCGACCGGCACGGTGGTGGAATGTCAAGACGAGCGCAGTCAGCATAAAAACAAAGATAAAGCGATGCGGGTGCTACGCTCTCGATTGCTCGAG
>JAZOCG010000206.1:0-4226 GCA_045596345.1 Acutalibacteraceae bacterium | reverse complement strand
GGTGGCAATATGCTGATGTATCCCGGCACCGTGACCATCGGCGAAATCTTCGCTACGAGCGGAGCTGCCGGTATCTGGAGCACCTCTATCCGCTATATCGGCGGGGGTGCCTTCGCGGCGGGCGGTATCATTAGCCTCATCAAATCCCTGCCGTTGATCGTACGCACCTTCCGCGACGCCCTCAAGGGTTTCTCGGTCTCCTCGCGTGCCAGCACGGCGCGTACCGAAAATGACCTTAACTTGAAAATCGTTCTTCTCGCCATTCTCGTACTGACATTGGCGGTTTGGCTCGTTCCCGCGATCCCTGTATCGCTGGTCGGCGCGATCATCGTGGTGATCTTCGGTTTCTTCTTTGCAACTGTTTCCTCGCGTATGGTCGGCCTGGTCGGCAGCAGTAACAACCCCGTTTCGGGTATGGCGATCGCCACCCTGCTCATTGCCACGCTGATCCTCAAATTGACAGGCGAAGCAGGGGCATCCGGTATGCAGGCGGCAATCGCCATTGGCTCGATCATCTGCATCGTTGCCGCTATTTCGGGCGATACCTCGCAAGATCTGAAGACCGGCTATCTGCTCGGCGCAACGCCTAAAAAGCAGCAATACGGTGAGATCATCGGTGTTGTCGCCTCCGCTCTCGCCATCGGCGCGACCCTCAATTTGTTGGATGCCGCCTGGGGCTTCGGCACGGAGGAGCTTGCCGCTCCGCAGGCGACGCTGATGAAAATGGTTATCGAAGGTATTATGAGCGGTAATCTGCCTTGGGGTCTGATCCTCATCGGCGTGTGTCTGGCGATCGTCGTTGAGATCCTGGGCATCCCTGTCCTGCCCGTTGCCATCGGCATTTACCTGCCCGTACAGCTCAACGCCTGCATTATGGTCGGCGGAGTCATCCGTTGGTTCTTCGATAAGATGAAGGACGGCGACAAGAAGGAGCGTACGATCAGCAACGGTATCCTCTTCTGCTCCGGTATGATTGCCGGTGAAGGCTTGGTCGGCATTCTCCTCGCTGTCCTTGCCGTGTTCGGCGTTGGCGAATTGCTGGATCTCTCCGGTGTGCTCAACCTCCCGACTTGGGCGGCGACCATTGGCTCGGTGATCGTGTTCGCACTGGTAATTATCTCACTGTTGGCGTTCACCATCTGGAAGAAGCAACCGCAGAAAACGGAAGAATAATATGAAGAAAAAACCGATTATTATTCCCGAAAACTATCTTGAGCGTATCCCCTGCCGTCCGACATCCATTCACTGGACGACCGACAATGATGGTATTGTTACGCTGGAGATTGAAAACACGGGTTGGGCAAACCGTATGGCGCAAAAGCTTTTTGGGCGTCCGAAAGTTAGTTTCATTCATTTGGATAAAACGGGGAGTTTCGTATGGCCTTTGATCGATGGTGAAAAGGACATCACCGCGCTCGGTAAACTGGTCGAAGAACACTTCGGCGATGAAGCACATCCATTGTATGAGCGTCTGGCACGGTATTTTCAGATCCTAGATAGTTATCACTTTATCGAGTGGAAATAAATAAAGAAGCGGAGAGCTGTTGCTCTCCGCTTCTTTGTCATTTACAGACTCTTCAATATTTCGCACACATACCGATAAACCCGCTCAACGGAGGATATCGACAGCTTCTCGCGGCAAGTATGAATATCCCGCATATCGGGACCGATAGACACCGCATCCAAGCCATCCAATTTCTCACACAGGAAACCGCACTCCAATCCCGCGTGAATGGCAATAACGTTAGGCTGTGTGCCGTAAAGGCGTTCCCAAACCGCACACATCGTATCACGCAGACGGGAATCCTTTTGATATTCCCAAGCGGGATAATCCCCTTGCGCCTCACAACGTCCACCGCACGATTCCGCCACGCTACATACGCGCGTGAGCAGGTCTTGCTTCTCCTCGTTCACGCTACTGCGTAAACCAAAGCATGCATTGACAATATCGTCTTTAGTCTGCAGGATGCCTAAATTAAGCGAAGTCTGCACCAAACCATCGATGTCTTCGCTCATCGACACTATGCCATTCGGCACCGTTGTCAAAAACGAAACAACCGCTGCAGTCGATTCGTCAGTCATTGCATACTTTTCGTCGACCTCACGCTCGATCGTCACCGTTAGGTCGGGGTCGTTTTCCACTCTAAACTCTTCCGTTAGAACTTCGCCCAGCGCGGTAATATCCTTCGCAGTAGCCAAAACGCAAGTCGTATGACACGGGATCGCATTATCCTTTTGCCCACCGTCAATACGAACAATGCGATAGGATTCGAGCGATTGCAGGATCCGACCCATAACGATATTAGAATTGAGACGACCTTTATCGATTTCTACACCCGAATGACCGCCGCGCAGACCATCCACGGTGATTTTATAGGTATCCCACGAGTTGCGGGTTCGCTCGATCGGGATAGCAACATTAGCACGAACTCCTCCGGCGCAACTGACGGTCAGCACGCCCTCATCCTCCGAGTCAATGTTTATCAGCAGGCGACCGTCGAGGACAGAGCCGTTGAGTGCGGCGGCACCCAATAAACCAATCTCTTCATCCACCGTCAGTAATACTTCCAAAGGCGGATGCGGCAGATCATCCGCTTCCAAAATCGCTAACGCCATCGCTACAGCGATACCATCGTCACCGCCGAGCGTCGTACCGTTTGCATATACCCAATCGCCTTCAATTCCGAGGTCAAGCCCGTCCCGTTCAAAATCGTGTTCACTGTCAGCGGCTTTTTCGCATACCATATCGAGATGGCCTTGAATAATCACTGTGGGATGATCTTCATAGCCCTGAGTTGCCGATTTTTTGATGATCACATTGCCGAGCTTGTCCTGCTCAACCGCCAGACCGTGCTGCTTTGCAAACGCAACACAATACTCGCTGATCGCCGCCGTATTGCCTGAACCGTGCGGAATTGCAGAAATTTCTTCAAAATAGTAAAATACCCGTTCAGGTTGTAAATTAGCCAGTTTTCTCATCCTGTTCCTCCGTTCACTGTCGCTGACAGTATTGTACCACAAACACGCTCGATATACAAGAAAAAAAGCCGAATGCAGTATCTGCATTCGGCTTTTTACAACGCGAATTAATACATACCGTCCATACCGGCACCGGCGGGCGGTGCGGGAGGCAGCGGCTCTTTCTTATCGGCAACCAGCGACTCGGTGGTCAGCACCATCGCGGCAACGGATGCGGCGTTCTGCAGAGCGGAACGCGTGACCTTAGTTGGGTCGACGATGCCCGCCGCGAACATATCGACAAACTCCTCGGTAGCAAAGTTGTAGCCGTAGTTCTTCTTGTCGGCAGTACGGATCTTATCGATGATCACACTGCCCTCAAGACCCGCATTGAGCGCGATCTGACGCACAGGCTCCTCGATGGATTTGAGCACGATCTGAATACCTGTTTTCTCGTCGCCCTCTGCCTTCTCCAGCATCGGCAGAAGCACCTTCGCGGCGTTGATGAGTGCCACGCCGCCACCGGCAACGAGCCCTTCCTCAACAGCCGCCTTAGTCGCGGCCAAAGCGTCTTCGATGCGGAGCTTCTTTTCCTTCATCTCGACCTCAGTCGCCGCACCGACCTTGATCACCGCAACACCGCCTGCGAGTTTTGCTAAGCGTTCCTGCAACTTCTCACGATCAAAATCAGAGGTCGTGGTCTCAATCTGAGAACGAATCTGCGCCACACGCGCCTTGATAGCATCAGCATCGCCCATACCGTCAACAATAACGGTGTTCTCTTTAGTCACCTTCACCTGACGTGCGCGACCAAGCTGCATAATCGAGGTCTCCTTGATATCCAGACCAAGCTCCTCAGAAATAACCTGACCGCCCGTGAGGATGGCGATATCCTGCAGCATCTCTTTACGGCGATCACCGAAACCGGGGGCTTTGACAGCCACGCAAGTGAACGTACCACGCAGGCGGTTAACGATCAACGTGGACAGAGCCTCGCCTTCAACATCCTCTGCGACGATAACCAACTTCTTACCGGACTGCAGGATCTGCTCGAGCAGCGGCAGAATATCCTGAATGTTGGAAATCTTACGATCGGTGATAAGCAGATAAGCATCATCAATCACCGCTTCCATCTTATCGGTATCGGTGACCATATACGGCGTGATGTAACCGCGGTCGAACTGCATACCCTCGACAACTTCGGTGTAGGTATCGGCAGTCTTAGACTCCTCGACCGTGATGACACCGTCGGCAGATACCTTTTCCAT
>JAZOCG010000205.1:0-9132 GCA_045596345.1 Acutalibacteraceae bacterium | reverse complement strand
TGTCGGCGAGCTGTGCCGACCACGCGTCCTCGTCCTCGTACCACGGCACGAGATAGGTGTCGAGGATGCGTCCGGCTTTTGAGTCGTTGACTGCGCCTTCCAGTCCGTAGCCGACCTCGATGCGGGAATGCGGACCGTCGGTGGTGAACAACAGGAGAACGCCGTTGTCCTTCTCCGCGTCGCCGATACCCCAGTCGCGCGCGATGTTGAGGGAATAGTCTTCGAGGCTCTGCCCGCCGAGATCGTCCACCGTCAGCAGCACGATCTGCGCGTCGGTCGCCTCATACAGCGCGACACCCGCCTCATACACCGCTTGCTCATCCTCGGCGGTCATCACGTCCGCAAAATCGTTGACGAAAAACCGCTCGGTCGGGTCGGGATAGGACATCACTTGCTGAGCACAGCCCGCCAGCAACAACAGTGCCGCCGCACACAAGGCGCATACTGCGTTAATCTTCCTCATACCCGTTCACTCAAAAGGACACGCTCGGCACCTGCTCGGCACCCTCATTCGCCTCAAAAAACGCCACTTTTTCAAAACCGAACATCCCCGCAAGTATGCTCTTAGGGAATCGGCGGATGGCGGCGTTGTATTCCTTCGCCGCGGCATTATAATCCTTGCGGGAAACGCCGATGCGGTTTTCCGTGCCCGCAAGCTCGTCTTGCAGGGCGATAAATTGCGCGCTCGCTTTCAGCTCGGGATACGCCTCGGTGACGGCATTGACCCAGATGTCGATCGCGCTGTCGAGCCGCTCGTTTGCTGCCGCCTGCTCGCCCGCGTTTGCCGCTTTGCCGACCGCGGCACGCGCCTCGGTCACCGCCTGCAGCGTGGACTGCTCATAGTCCGTATACCCCTTCACCGATTCAACGAAGTTGGGGATCAGGTCCGCACGACGTTGCAGATCCACCTGAATGGTCGACTGCTTTTCTTCCACGGTCATCTGTAAGGTGACCAGACTGTTGTATGCGCCTGCAATCAGTGCCACCACGATAACGATCGCGGCAACGACCGCGCCGAGAATGATCCACGTTTTCTTTTTCATATTCAATTCCTCCTGTACTCCTAGTATCAAACGCTCTCCTTGCACTATACAAGGAACAATTTTATACTACTGGAAATTTTTTCGATTGTCAATATATTTCAGCGGGACATAGCGGGAAATATCCAACCCCCATAAGGTGACACGAGGTGAGCGGTTTTTCTCCGCGCTTGCGACAGAAAGTGCCGCGAAAAGCGGGTATACTGAAACCGACTGACGCCTCCCGTGCGAAAAGAAAGGACGATCGCTTATGAAATCCGCCGCCAAATCCTCCGTGCCTGCGCCCGCTGCCCCCGCCGCCCCCGCTACGCGCGGGCAAAACGGCGCGGTGACACTGTTGTGGTGTCTGCTCGGCGTTCTCGTGCCGCGTGCCGCATTGTACGGACAAATAACTCCATTCGGCATCAGCCTCGCCGCCGCGATGGACAAGCCCTTGTTACCTGTAATATTGTCGCTGTCGGTTGGGTATTTGCTCGGTGACGCACTCTCGCCGCTTCGCTACATAGCCGCTGTTGCGGCGGTTGGCGGCATCCGATGGGTGCTCGCCGCCGTTCCCGAATGGGACAAGCGTGCCTTTATCGCGCCACTTGTCGCCTTTGTCGCTACCCTTGCCACGGGGCTTGCGGTGGACAGCGCACTCGGACTGGACGGCTATCGCGTGGTTATCCTGCTCGCCGAGAGCGGTGTGGCGGCGGGGTGCGCCTTGTTCTTCCGCACCGCGGTCGCGCAGACGCGCCGTCTGCAGGAATCGGACGATACCCGCGGTGTCACTCCACCCCAACAAGCCGCCCTTATTATCACGGGCGCGATCGTGTTGATGGCGGCATCCACCGTCACCATCGGCGAATTTTCTCCCGGGCGAGTATTGTCGGCGGGGCTGATATTGGTGCTCGCGCGAGCGGGGCAGGAGCAGGGCGGCAGTATGGCGGGGGTCATCATTGGCGCGGCAACCGCCCTTGCCGCACCCGGACAGCTCGCGCTCGCGCTCGCGCTCGCATTCGGCGGTCTGCTCGCGGGAACGTTTGCCCGTTTCGGGCGGCTGGCGCAGACCGCCGCCTTTCTCGTGGCGGCGGGGGTGCTCACCCTCGCCGACACCGACGAAAACATCCTTATGCGATTATATGAACTCGCGGCGGCGGGTATACTGTTTCTGCTGTTACCGCCGAGCATTGACCGCCGCCTGCATCGGCTGATTTTGCGAGGACGGGAATTACCCGCCGTTGAGGGAGTGCGCCGCGCTGTCGCGATGCGTTTGCAGGTCGCGGCGAGCACGATGACCGAGATCGCGCAAACCGTCGGGACGGTCACCGAGCGGTTATCGCAGTTCAGCCCACCCGATACCGCCGCGCTGTTTCGCGGTTGTCGACAGGCAGTTTGCGGTGCGTGCCCCTTGCACGCGGTGTGTTGGGAGCAACACACCGATGAGATGAACGCCGCGCTCGCACGGCTGGATGAGCCGATGCGGCAAAACGGTCGCGTGTCGCTCGCTGACCTCGACGGCTATCCCGCCGCGCATTGCCGCCAGCCGGAACGGCTTGTCGGATACATCAGCCGCGGATATGAACGGTATATTCTGCGGGAATCCGCCTGGCGGCGACTGGGGGAAATCCAGCATTCGGTCAATGACCAATTCTGCGGTCTGGCAGAACTGCTGGACTCTCTCGTGGATGAACTCAACGACCCGCGGCAGGTGGATATTGAACTGCCGGGGCGGGTCGCGGCGGTGTGTGCGGATCACGGGATGCCCGTGCGACAAGCCTTGTGCACCCGCGCACGCAATAACCGCCTGACGGTGGATATTCTCGCCGAGGATGTCGGCATACGGCTTAGCGGCAGTCGCTGGTTTAGGGATATACAGGAAGCGTGCGCCTGCACCTTTGCACCGCCCGCGGTAGCGGATTGCGGCGAGGATATCCGCATCACCCTCACCGAGCCGTCCCGCTACGGGGTGGAGATCGGGCTTGCACAGCATTGCTGTGACGGGGAACGGCTGTGCGGCGATGCGACGGATATTTTCACCGCCGACGGGCGCACCGTGCTGATGTTGTCCGACGGGATGGGCAGCGGCGGGCGCGCGGCGGTAGACGGTGCGATGGCGGTGGGGCTCACCTCGCGGCTGTGGAAGGCGGGCTTCAGCCCCGACAGTATCCTGCACAGCGTCAACGCCGCACTGCTGGTCAAAAGCCGTGAGGAAAGCCTTGCCACCCTTGATGTCGCCACCGTCGACCTTTTTTCGGGACGGTTGGATCTTTACAAGGCGGGCGCGGCATCCACCTTATTGTGCAGTGGTACGCGGGTATCCCGCCTTGAACGGACCTCGTTACCGCTCGGTATTCTCACCGACGTGCGTTTCGAGCACTGTGCTGACTGGCTTACCGACGGCGACATTCTGCTGATGTTGTCCGACGGTGCTCTCGGCGGCGGGCTCGCGCCTATCGAGATAGCCTTGCGCGACCGCCCCGTCGGCGAGTCGATGCAGGCACTCGCCGCGCGTATCGCTGACACCGCCAGAGCCGCCGAGGACGGGCATTCCGATGATATTACCGTTATCGCCGCGCGTTTGACGCTGGAAAAACCCGCCTGATCGACCGAAATGAACGAAAAGCCCTTACTAGATACAACGCATACGCAAAGAACGCCTTGACCGATGGGTCAAGGCGTTCTTTGCTTAACGTGACGCGCGTTACAGGTCGTCGGCATCCTGTACCGGCACACCGCCGTCGGTGGGTGTACCGGTGTAACTGCCGAGAACATCGGAGACGATATTGTTCCCCTGCTGTGCCAATTTCTCTCCCGCAATAACGGGGTCAACGGGCGCGATCTTCGGCTTTTCCGGCAGTACGCGCGGTTTTTTGCGTTCTTGATCCATCATCTCACTCCTTTCTGGGTTAGTATGCCCGTTTTTCGAGAAATCCTTGCACAGTACGCCGTTTTGTGCTATGATTTTAATACTGTACTAAAGTGAGGTGTTCGCCGTGAACGATCATATGTGTTCACTCAAACAACTGTATAAGATCGGGCGCGGTCCGTCCAGCTCGCACACCATCGGACCGGAAAAGGCGTGCCTGTATATGAAGGAGAAATACCCTGCGGCAGACCGTTTTGCGGTGACGTTGTTCGGTTCGTTGGCATATACCGCGGAGGGTCACGACACCACCGCCATTGTGCGCGAGACGCTCGCGCCGATACCGACGGATATCCTGCGCGACACCGACACCGTCGACTTGCCTCACCCCAACACGATGGAGTTGACCGCCTTCGCGGACGGTGTACCGCTTGGCACGCAACGGGTGTACAGTGTCGGCGGCGGACAGATCGAGATCGAGGGCGTTTTCCTCGACGAGAACAGCGACGTCTATCCCTTGCATTCCTTCACGGAGATCGCCGACTATTGCGAAGCGCACGGTCTGCGGCTGTGGCAATACGCCGAGCAGACGGAAGGAGAGGACTTGCGGGATTACCTGTTCGCCGTGTGGGAGACGATGAAAACATGTATCGCCGAAGGTCTGCGACAGGAAGGCACGCTTCCCGGTCGTTTGCAGGTTCAGCGCAAGGCAAAGCACCTCTATTCGCAAAATCACATTGACGAAACCCGCGAAACGCGGGAAAACCGCCTTGTCTGCGCGTATGCCTTTGCGGTCAGCGAACAGAACGCGGCGGGTGGGCGCATCGTCACCGCACCGACCTGCGGTGCGAGCGGCGTGCTGCCCGCGGTACTGTACTACGAACAGCAAAAGCACGGCTTTTCTGATATGGAGATTTGTCGCGCACTTGCGACGGCGGGCATCGTCGGCAACCTCGTTAAGACCAACGCCTCCATCAGCGGCGCGGAATGCGGTTGTCAGGCGGAGATCGGCACCGCCTGCTCCATGGCGGCGGCTGCGCTCGGTGAACTGTTCGGGATGCAGATCCCGCAGATCGAATATGCCGCCGAGATCGCGCTCGAGCACCATCTCGGACTGACCTGCGACCCCATCTATGGCTTGGTGCAGATTCCCTGTATTGAGCGTAACGCCGTCGCGGCGATGCGCGCCATCAACGCCGTCAGCCTCGCCAATTTCCTCACCAACAGCCGTAAGATCTCTTTTGACCTCGTCGTGCAGACGATGTACGAAACGGGGCGAGATCTTTCCCACTGCTATCGCGAGACCAGCGAGGGCGGTCTTGCCAAACTTTATGAATGAGAGGGTGTTTTTGTGAACCGTCCCACCTGCCCGATTTTGTATTTTGTCGTTCCCTGCTATAACGAAGAGGCTGTTTTGCCGCTGACCGCGCCGCTGTTTTGCGATAAGCTGTGCGCTCTGCAGGCGAGCGGGCGCATCCACGCAGACAGCCGTGTGTTGTTCGTCAACGACGGCAGCCGCGATGCCACGTGGGAGATCATCTCCTCGCTCGCGGCGGATAACCCTCTCGTCGAGGGGATCAGCCTATCCCGCAACCGCGGACACCAGAACGCGTTGCTCGCGGGCTTAATGACCGCGCGAGAGCACGCCGACGTCACCGTCAGCATCGACTGTGACGGACAGGACGACATCCATGCCGTTGACGCAATGCTGGACGAATATGCCGCAGGCTGTGACGTGGTGTACGGCGTACGCACCGACCGCACAAGCGATACCGCGTTTAAACGCGGCACGGCGCAAGCGTTTTATAAGTTGATGGCGGCACTTGGTGCGGAGAGCGTGTATAACCACGCCGACTACCGTCTGCTCAGCCGTCGCGCCCTCGACGGGCTGGCGCAGTTCGAGGAAGTCAACCTCTTTTTGCGCGGACTGGTCCCGCTTGTCGGCTATCGCAGCAGCAGTGTGCCCTACACCCGCACCGAGCGGGTCGCGGGCAAGAGCCATTACCCCCTGCGCAAGATGCTGTCCCTCGCGGTAAACGGCATTACGAGTTTATCCACCAAACCGCTTAAACTGATCACGGGACTCGGTCTCGGTGTGTCGCTTATAAGCTTGGTGATGATCGTATGGACGCTTGTGCGCCATTTCAGCGGTATGACCATCAATGGCTGGAGCAGTACGATGTGCATCATCCTGTTCCTCGGCGGGGTGCAGCTTCTGTGTATCGGGGTGCTGGGCGAATACATCGGCAAGATCTACGCCGAGGTCAAGCACCGCCCGCGCTACATCGTCAGCGAAACGACCTTCGATGAGGAGGCGAGCACGTGATGTCTTTGTGGCAACGTCTGCGCGGCGTGATCGACGCAAAGCTGCTGAAATTCCTGCTTGTCGGGGTGATCAACACCGTTGTCGGTGTGAGCATTGAACTGTTTTTGTTTAATGTTGTGCATTGCGGTGTGTGGTTATCGTCCGCGACCAACTATATTCTCACCAGCATTTTAAGTTTTTTTCTCAACAAATATTTCACCTTTCGCAATCGGGACAATTCTTGGCGGCAGGTGTTGCGCTTTGCGCTGAACATCGCGGTGTGCTACCTGTTGGCGCACGGCATCGCCGTTCCGCTAATGGATTGGTTGTTGCGCGGTGCAGACGACACCCTACGGGGTAACGTTACGCTGTTGACGGGTATGTGTCTGTTTACGGGGCTCAACTACCTCGGTCAGCGGTTTTTTGCCTTTGCGGAAAAAGACAATTGACCCGCAGACCGTTTTGTGAGGTGACGAAACAATGGCAAAACGAACCCGCAAACGCCGCCGTGTGATACGGCGGCTGTTGCTTTTGACGTTATTCGCGGTGTGCATTACGGCGACGGTGCTCACCGCCCCCGCTATGCGGGCGTGGCGACGGGTCAAAGCGTTGGAAACGGCGAGCGTTCCCGACTGGGTGCAGGTCGCCTACATAGACAATCAAAACGCCCGCCACGGGATACGCCTGGCGGATTTTCGCGGGGTGGTGATCCACTACGTCGGCAACCCCGCCACCACCGCGATGGCTAACCGCAACTATTTTAATCAACCGACCACCGAGGTGGTATCCCACTTTGTCGTGGGTCTGGACGGCGAGGTGGTGCAATGCCTGCCGTTGCAAGAACGCTCGGTTGCGAGCAACGCCCGCAACCGCGACACCATCTCCATTGAGGTGTGTCACCCCGACGACAGCGGGCGTTTCACCGACGCGACGTATGCATCGGTGGTGAAGCTGACCGCGTGGCTGTGCGATCTCGGCGGTCTGGACACCGCCGATGTTATCCGCCATTACGACGTTACGGGGAAAGAGTGTCCATTGTATTACGTCCGCCATCCCGCCGCGTGGGAGGCGTTGCGCGACGACATCGGAAACGCCCAAAAATAAGCCGAAATTTTGTCGATTTTTACCCCCTGGGAATGTCCCCGATTTTGTTGACAAGGCTTGTCCGATGAACTATAATATATCCGTAGTATTTTTTCGCGCGCGTACGCGCGTGGCTCGGTTTTTGTCTTGGTAACCGCACGGAGCGGTTAAAATATAAAAATGGAGGAAAAACGTATGAAAAAGATCCTGGCATTGATCCTGGCTGTCCTGATGATGTTCTCTTTGGTCGCTTGCGGCGAAGGCGGTGGCGAGCAGAAAGAGGAAGAAGCGATGAAGGTTGGCTTCATCTTCCTGCACGACGAGAACTCCACCTACGACAAGAACTTCATCGACGCGGCGGTTGCTGCGTGCAAGAATATGGGTGTCACGATGGTGCAGAAGACCCAGATCCCCGAATCCAACGCTTGCTATGACGCGGCTGTTGAGCTTATCGAGGTTGAGGATTGCGACATCATCTTCGCTGACTCCTTCGGCCACGAGTCCTTCCTGATGAAGGCCGCCAAAGAGTATCCGGACGTGGAGTTCTGCCACGCCACCGGTACGCAGGCGCACACCGCGGGTCTCAAGAACTTCCACAATGCATTCGCTCACATCTACGAGGGTCGTTATCTGGCGGGCGTTGTCGCCGGTATGAAGCTCAAAGAGATGATGGCTGCTGATTCTAAGATTGTTCCCAAGATGGGTTATGTCGGTGCGTTCACCTTCGCCGAGGTTATCTCCGGTTATACCTCCTTCTATCTGGGCGCGAAGTCCATTGTCCCCGAGGTCACGATGGATGTTAAGTTCACCGGTTCTTGGTACGACGAGACCAAGGAGAAGCAGGCCGCTCAGGCTCTCATCGACGGCGGCTGTGTGCTGATCTCTCAGCACGCCGACTCCATGGGTGCTCCTACCGCTTGCGAGGCTGCGAAGGTTCCCAATGTTTCCTACAACGGCTCTACCGCCGCGGCTTGTCCGAACACCTTCCTTATCTCCTCCCGCATCAACTGGGTGCCCTATTTCGAGTATATGATCACTCAGGTTAAGAACGGCGAAGCCATCGCCACCGACTGGGCAGGCACCATTGAGAACGGCGCGGTTGCGCTGACCGAGCTGGGTGCCGCTGTTGCCGAAGGCACCGCCGCGAAGCTCGAAGAGGTCAAGAAGGGTCTTAAGGACAAGACCATCAATGTCTTTGACACCGCCAACTTCACCGTTACCGTCGACGCCGAGAAGGGCATCAACGCCAAGGCGACCGCCGACGCTGACGGCAAGCTGATCAACTACAACGCTGACGTGGACACCGACGAGGCTTTCGCCGGCGACACCGAGGCTGTTGAGAACGGCGTGTTCTACGAGTCCAAGCATCGTTCCGGCCCCTACTTCGATCTCGAGATCGACGGCATCACCCTGCTGGATCGTAACTACGGCTAATTAACACAAACCCGATAAGGCGGAGCCCCAAAAAGGCTCCGCCTTACTTGGTTTTTTGCTGATTCTGAACAGTGCACTGTCGGCACGGCAGTGCAGTTTTGAGAGTTAGCGTGACAAGGAGGTATATTTGATGGCTACGGCGGCAATCGAACTCAAAAACATCACCAAAACGTTTGGCAGTGTGGTGGCGAACAGTAATGTCAACCTCACGGTCAATAAAGGTGAGATATTATCTATTCTCGGCGAGAACGGCTCCGGCAAGACCACGCTGATGAATATGATCGCCGGCATCTATTTTCCGGATGCGGGACAGATCTTTATCGATGGCAAGGAGGCGGTCATCGCCTCGCCGAAGGACGCTTTCGATTATAAGATCGGTATGATCCATCAGCATTTTAAATTGGTGGACATCTTCACGGCGACCG
>JAZOCG010000204.1:0-4869 GCA_045596345.1 Acutalibacteraceae bacterium | reverse complement strand
CGCATACCCGACGCGCCGTATTTGCCGATGGAATAGGCGGTGCAACTCTTGCTTGTGTAGACTTTTTTATAATTAACCGGCTGGTTTTTCGCATTAAGCTCGATGTTATACGGAGCCTTAGACAGCGGTGTGCCGTAGGACGAGCCCTTGAGCACCTCTTTTTTTACCGCGTTCTTGGTGACCGTTTCGCCGACCTTTTCAGTCTCGACGACTTTGCCGTCTACGATGGTCTCGCGGTAGGTGATGGTCTTGCTGCCGTTGGCACCATAGGCGCGCACAAGCACTCTATTGGGGCTGATAACATTGGTGTACTTGGTCACGGTCTCAAAGGGGATGACCTCATCGACGGTATACTCGCGATAAGCGACACGCTCGACGACAATAGACATCCCGTCGGTTACCGTCTCGTTCTTCGCGGTGCTGAGTGTGTCGTACTTGCCGACGGTGACCTCGGCTTGTTCGAGTGCATCGGCAACAGTGCCGTCCACCATATATAAGAGGGTAGAGGTGCCGTCCGCCTTGACCTCAACGGTCATCGCACGGTTAATGGTGATGGTGTTCTCGTCCTCGCTGACCTCAAGTTCATCGTGCTCGGACATGGTTACGCCCGCCGCCTCGAGAGCCTTGTAGGGATCGCGATGCATCGTCAGCACCATCAGGCTTTTGCTACCGTCGGTGACGGTGACGGCACGCGAATGCACCGACACCATCGTCGCCATCATAAGCGTGGTGCAAGCCAGCACGATCGCCGCGAACTTGCGACCGCAAACGAACTGTTTGGCAATGCCCAGCAGATGATTGATCTTGTTTTTATCCATAAATGCTTCCTTTCTGAACGTGGGGACACCATAAGTTTGTGTATGCTCACGCAACCTTATGCAAAATTTCCCTTGTCTATAAATGACGGCGGGATACGTGTCCTCCGTGTTGCCGAGCACGAGGGGTGTGCGGTGCTCGTTTTCGGGGTGGCAAATTGGGGTATCAACATAACTTTGTGTATTATACCCACACAACTGCACATTGTCAACCGTGGACAAGCAGGCTGTTTTTGTGGGGTTTGCACAAAAACAGAGGAAATTTTGCTCACAATAGGCTGATCGGGGACGGAAAAAGCGGACAGGCAGTTTGAACGGAAAGCAAGCGGGAAATCGGCGATTTTTTCACAAACTGCCTCAATAAAACGGGCAATAGCCGCCGAAATTGGCAGAAATACAGGCTGATACACCCAATAATTACCAAAAATGGCAATAAAATCGAATTTTTGCTTTTTGCGCGATTTTTTTGTGCAACCGGCTGAAAATGGCACCCTGACGGTGGATAAAAAGCCGCAAAAACAGGGTCAAAACCCGATGAAAAAGCCGGAAATGCGGTTTTTAGTAGCATAATTATACGTTTTTGAGAAAAACTATTCATTTTCGCGCAAATTACCATTTTTCACACGTGTTTTACACGGTAAAAAGCAATATCCCACCGAAACGCCTACGTATTTCGGTGGGATATGGGGGATTATTATTCGGTTTCTGCGGTTTCGACCGCGGATATGAGGCGGCGGTCATCGTCGAATGTCATGGTCATCGCCTCAGAGCGGGTGTATTTGAGAATGTCGCGCATACGGAACTTGTCGCTGTCGGTCATAAAGGTGTAGGCACTGCCTTTTCGCTTGGCACGACCCGTGCGCCCGATGCGGTGGAGGTAATATTCGTTCTCGTCAGGGATATCGTAGTTAAAGACTGCCTCGACGTCCTCGACATCGATGCCGCGCGCGGCGACGTCGGTCGCAACGAGGATCTCCAGCTTATTCTCGCGGAACTTCGCCATCACCTTGTTTCGCAGGGACTGCGGCATATCGCCGTGCAGGCAATCCACCGAGCCGTGGCGTTTCTGCAAACGCTCGGTGAGTTGCTTGACGGTGCATTTCATATTCGCAAACACCATCACGCGGTGATAGTCCTCGGCACGGATGATGTCCAGCATATCCTCCATGCGCTGAGAACCACTCGAGGGGATGATGTACTGGTTAATGTGAGGACGGTTGTCGCCCTCGGAGGCAACCTGCACCTCGATAGCATCGTGTTGATATTCCCACGCAACGTCCATCACCTCACGCGAGAGGGTCGCGCTGAACATCACCACCTGCGTGTCACCGGGGGTGGCGTTGAGGATACGGCGCACGTCTTTGATAAAGCCCATCTTGAGCATCTCGTCCGCCTCGTCAAGCACCGCGGTGTAGAGATTGCCCAGCCAAATATTGCCGCGGCTCATATGATCGAGCAGACGACCGGGGGTGGCAACCACGATGTGCGGATGCTTCTTAAGAGCCTCCACCTGCCGCTGCATATTCGCACCGCCGTAAACCGACGCGATGCGGATCGCGGGATTAAAGCGGACAAGTGCGCGCAGGTCGGTGGTGATCTGCTCGCACAGTTCGCGCGTCGGGCAGAGCACGATCGCCTGCAGATCTTTCATATCGGGGTTAAGGCACTCGATAAGCGGAATGCCGAAAGCACAAGTCTTGCCGGTACCCGTCGGTGCCTTCGCAATGACGTCATAGCCGTCCGCGACCAGCGGGATGGTACGCGCCTGAATGGGGGTCGGCGCAGTAAAGCCCATCGCCTCGAGCGCGCGCAGTGTCGGTGCGGAGAGGTTCAGGGACTCAAATGTAACGTCTTGACTCATAGGAGATTTCCTTTCCTGTTGATTACATACTTGCTCATTATATCACGATATTGTAAAATTGCAAGACATATTAATGTATATACCTTATTATATAATATAGAAAATCGGTGGCAGGACTTGACAACCATAAAAAGGATGGTATAATGATAAAGTCCCAAAATGGGGATATACTGAATAAACAATGACCGAAAGGTGTGTGTTCGATATGAAAGAAGTGGTTATGACCGGCGAGGGCCTGAAAAAACTGCAGGACGAGCTGGAGCACCTCAAGACAGTTGAACGTAAGGAAGTGGCGGAGAAGATCAAGGTCGCTCTGTCCTTTGGTGACTTGTCGGAAAACAGCGAATACGACGAGGCGAAGAACGACCAGGCATTGCTCGAGAGCCGTATTGCCGCCATCGAGGCACAGCTCAAGAACGTGCGTGTGCTGGATGAGTCCGAGCTGAGCAGTGAACACGTCCACGTCGGTTCGAAGGTACGCATCGCGGATGCGAATGGCAAGGAGTACAGCTACGCCATTTCGGGTGCGACCGAGGCGGATCCCTTCCACGGCAAGATCTCGGATGAGTCTCCGGTCGGTAAGGCGATCATCGGTCTGCGCGTGGGTGAGACGGGCGAGGCGGTTCTGCCCAACGGCACGACCGTGAACTACACCGTGCTCGAGATCTCGAAATAATCGGCGGCGGGCGGCAGTGGTTGACCGCCCGCTGTTTTTAGTATGAATTAGAAAGAGGACGTGATCCTATGAGTAACAATCAAAACAATGCGCCCGTCGCTGAGGAGATGACCGAACAGCAGTTAAGCGAATTGTTGCAGGTGCGCCGCGATAAGCTGACCGCGCTGTGCGAGGCGGGGCAGAACCCCTATGAGGTAACCAAGTATAATGTGACCGCTTATAATGCCGAGATCCGCGCCGAATATGAGGCGAAGGAAGCGGCGTACATCGCCGAGCACGGCGCGCCCGAAGAGGGACAGGGCATCGAACTGCCCGAGCCGATCAACGTGTCGGTTGCGGGTCGTATGATGAGCCGCCGCATTATGGGTAAGGCGAGCTTTGTCGATCTGCACGATTCCACGGGTCGTATGCAGGTGTATGTCAGCCGCGGCGACGTCGGCGAGGAAGAATACGCCGGCTTTAAGAAGTGGGATATCGGCGACATCATCGGTCTGACGGGCTGGGTGTTCCGCACCAAGATGGGGGAGATCTCCATCCACGCGACATCCATTAAACTGCTCAGCAAGTCGCTTCGTCCTCTGCCCGAGAAGTATCACGGGCTCAAGGACACCGACACCCGCTATCGCCAACGGTACGTTGACCTCATCGTCAACCCCGAGGTCAAGCGCAACTTCATCATCCGCTCGCAGTTCATTAAGTATATGCGCCAGTATCTGGATAACCGCCGTTATATCGAGGTGGAGACCCCCGTGCTCAATACCATCGCGGGCGGTGCGGCGGCGCGTCCCTTTATCACGCATCACAACACGCTGGATCTGGATATGTATATGCGTATCGCGACCGAATTGCCGCTCAAGCGTTTGATCGTCGGTGGTATGGATCGCGTGTATGAGATCGGTCGTATCTTCCGTAACGAGGGTATGGACCCCAAGCACAACCCCGAGTTTACCACCGTCGAGCTGTATGAGGCGTATGCGGATTTCCACGATATGATGGATATCGCTGAGGGTATCATTTCCGGTGCGGCGAAAGAGATCCTCGGCACCTATGAGGTGGAGTGGCAGGGCGAAAAGATTGACCTGACCCCCGGCTGGCGTCGCCTGACGATGGTGGACGCGGTCAAGGAATACGTGGGCATTGACTTCGGTGCGATTCCCGACGATGCCGAGGCTGTCGCCGCCGCCGCCGCGATCGGCGTGGAGCTGGCGGACACCGCCGACAAAACGTGGGGTAACGCCCTGTACGCGTGCTTCGATCAGCGCGTGGAGGAGAAACTGATCCAGCCAACCTTCATCACAATGTATCCCGTTGAGGTCTCTCCGCTGACTAAGGCGTCTCCTGCCGATCCGCGTCTGACCGAGCGTTTCGAGTTGTTTGTCTGCCACAGCGAGCTCGCAAATGCTTATTCCGAGCTCAACGACCCGATCGACCAGCGTGCCCGCTTTATGAAGCAGCTGGAGCTGCGCGACCGCGGCGACGACGAGACCGAGATGCTGGACGAGGACTTCCTCACGGCA
>JAZOCG010000203.1:0-4962 GCA_045596345.1 Acutalibacteraceae bacterium | reverse complement strand
CGCACCCGCACAGCTTGTCGGCGATTTTCTCGCCTGTCGCGGGTCGACCGCGCTCGGGGACGTGCGCCCGTCGTATCTGCCGGGGGTAACGCTCACCGATCTGCAAGACTGTTTGCCGACCTTTGTCAGCGAGTCACTGCGTGCGGCGTTGCCGATCTTCGGTAGACAACTGCGCGGGTTTGACCGACCCGATGCAGTGCTGACGGGGGTGGAGAGTCGCTCGTCCTCGCCCGTGCGGATTTTGCGTGACAGCAAGGGTGAATCCGCCGTCGCGGGTATTTATCCCTGCGGCGAGGGTGCTGGCTACGCGGGCGGTATTTTATCGGCTGCGGTGGACGGCATCCGCTGTGCTGAGTGGTTAATAAAGGATTTTAGTGCTACGGTGCTTTAATAAAAAGGGAGGAACTCTAGTATGATTTTTCGTCAAGCTAAACCCGTCTGGCAAGAGGGTCAGCAGAAGGAATGGACCATCACGCTGGGCTTTTACACCAAGATGAATAAGCCTGCACAGGGGGCGGTTCTGCGTGTGGCGACATCCGGCTTTTATCGGGTGACGGTCAACGGTGAATTTGTCTATTACGGTCCGATTCGCTGTGCTCACGGTCATTACCGTGCAGACGAGGTGCCGCTGACCGCATATATGACCGAGGCGGAGAACCACGTAGCGGTGGAGGTTGTCAACTACTACGTGCCGTCATACTATTCTTTGAAACAGCCCGGCTTTATCCAACTGGAACTGGAAAAAGACGGTGTTATCGTTGCCGCTACGGACGAAAATCCCCTTGGGTTTGCTGTTTATCGTCTCAACCAGCGCGTACGCAACGTCCAGCGTTACAGTGTACAGCGCACCTTTATGGAGGACTATCGTCTGAGCCCTGATACGGATGCGTGGTTGGTCGGTAAACCCTCACCCGATGCCGAGGCGTGTGCGCTGGAAGTGACCGAGGAAAAGGTGCTTCTGCCGCGTGAATTGCCGTTACATACCTTCCCCGTAACACGACCGAGCGAGGTGGTTGCGCGCGGTGAGGTGACGGTGGGTGCTCCTTTGGATAACCCTGCACGCGACCGTTCACTGAATAATACCGT
This sequence comes from Acutalibacteraceae bacterium, assembly GCA_045596345.1. Classification (GTDB taxonomy): domain Bacteria; phylum Bacillota; class Clostridia; order Oscillospirales; family Acutalibacteraceae; genus UBA5905. The sequence goes on along the minus strand of JAZOCG010000203.1, from coordinate 3,876 downwards.
ATACCCCGGTTTTGCGATTGAGGAGATGGATGTTGTCCATACGGATGAGGTACAGCGGTTTGCGTATACGCAGACAGTGGGCGGTCGTGCCTATGACGGCAAAACCGACCTCACCGCGGGTAGTTATGAGGTTCTCAAATTGCCGCGCGAGTGTACGGGCTTTACCGTGATGGATATTCACTGTGAACAGGCGGCAGACCTGTATATGCTGTATGATGAGCGGCTTACGGACGGCGTGGTGGATGCTCTGCGTATGTGCTGTGCGAATGTTATCCGCTTGCGATTACAGCCAGGCGACTATCACTTTATGAATCGGGAGCCGATGGGATATCTCTACTTTAACCTTGTCTGCGTCAGCGGTGAGGTGACGGTGAGCAATATTCATATGCTGGAATATGTCCATCCGCTGGAACGTACGGTTGCATTACCCTCCGACAATGCCGACGAGCAGATGATGTTCGAGGCAGCGTGGCACACCTTCCGCCAAAACGCGGCGGACCTGTTTACCGATTGTCCGACCCGTGAACGTGCAGGCTGGCTGTGTGACAGCTTCTTTATTGGTCGCGCCGCGCAGTTCTTTACGGGCGATGCGTTGATGGAAAAGCAGTTCTTAGAGAATTTTATTTTGCCCGACAGTTTTTATAAGCTGCCCGACGGTATGGTGCCGATGTGCTATCCTGCGGATCATATTAGCGGCAACTTCATTCTTAACTGGGCACTGTGGTACGTCGCGGAGTTGGAGGATTACTCGCGCCGCACGGGGGACACCGAGCTTGTTGCACGCTCAAAAGATCTCATTTACCGTATGCTCAAATACTTAAAGACCATCGAGAACGACGACGGTCTGCTTGAACGTCTGCCCGGATGGGCATTCGTCGAGTGGTCGAAGGCGAATGAGCTCGTGCAGGATATCAACTTCCCGAACAATATGGTCTACGCCTATATGTTGCGTGTAGCGGGTGTGATGTATGATGATGCGGCTCTGCTTGATAAGGCGGAGGCACTCAAAAAGACCATTATCGCGCGTTCTTTTAACGGCGAGTTCTTTGTGGATAACGAGGTGTATAACGAGGACGGCATCCCCGTTTCCACGGGTGAAACCTCCGAAACCTGCCAATATCACGCCTTCTTCTTCGGTATTGTCACGCCTGAGTCGCACCCCGATCTGTGGCATAAGCTGATCACCGACTTCGGTCCGCAACGCGAAAAGACGGGTCTGTACCCGAAGGTGTATCCCGCCAACGCGTTCACGGGCAACCTGTTGCGCTTGGATATTCTGCTACGTTATGGGTTGTACGACCAGTGTCGCCGCGAGGTGCTCGGCTACTACACCGATATGGCACGCCGCACCGGCACGCTGTGGGAGCATATGAACGGTGAGGCAAGCTGTAACCACGGCTTTGCGGCGTATACCGCTAACTTGCTGTATTATTCCATTAAAAAGGAAGAGCCGCCCTACAAAATGAATCTGTAAACAAAAATCCGCTTTTGCATAAGCACCAACAGATTTTTTGTTATCCGAATAGTTTCTCAGCATTGTCAGCAAGAATCTTACGAGTGTCTTCTTCGCTCAGCCGTAAGCTGAGGATATGGTTGATTTCCTCTTCCATCGGCCACATTGGGTAGTCGGTGCCGAACAGCACGCGATCGGTGCCGTAGGCGAGGATGATGTCGCGGACTTTCTGCCGATCCATAAAGGCGAAACAGGAGCAGGTATCAACGTAGAGGTTAGGCAGTCCTGCGAGTTTCTCCGCTGCTTCGTCCCACACCGACCAGCCACCGAGATGGGCACCGACAACGGTCAGCCCCGCATAGATCTGCATCACGGGGAGCAGGCGGTTGGGATTGGAATAATCAAAACGGCTGTCCCCTGTGTGCATCAGGATGGGAAGTCCTTCCCGCTCACACAGTTCATAGATCTTCAGACACCGATAGTCGTCAATTTTAAACTCCTGAATATCGGGATGAAGCTTAACGCCGCGCAGACCAAGCTCGCGCAGATGGGCGACGTCACCCGCCATATCGCGGCTGTCGGGGTGGAGTGTACCAAGCCCGATGAATCGCCCGTCACTCGCCGCGACTTCGGCGGCGATGAACTCGTTGATGCTTTTCACTTGACTTGGCGTGGTCGCGACCGACTGCACGATAAAGCGGTCAACGCCCGCCGCGTTACCTCGCGTGAGCAGGTCGTCGGTGGTGCCGTTATAGACGGAGTGCAGGTCGTAGAAGCGGTCGGTTCCCCGCACCGCCGCCGCGGCGATGCGGGGAGGGTATATGTGGCAGTGCGCGTCAATCACGCGATAGTTGTGCACCATCAGCCGTTCCCCTTCATCGCTTTAATCTTTTCTTCCGCCGCCTCACGCATCTTGTATTTGAGAATCTTGCCGGCGGCGTTCATCGGGAAACTGTCGACAAAGTCGATGTAACGCGGCACTTTATGCCGCGCCATACTCGCCGCGACAAAGTCCTTCATCTCCTGCTCGGTCATGCTCTCGCCCTCTTTGAGGATGATGCACGCCATAATTTCCTCGCCGTATTTCTCGTCGGGGACACCGATGACCTGCACGTCGCGGACCTTTGGGCAGGTGTAGATAAACTCTTCGATCTCCTTGGGGTAGATGTTCTCACCACCGCGGATGATCATATCCTTGAGTCGACCTGTGATGTTGTAATTGCCCTCGGGAGTACGGCAGGCAAGATCGCCCGTGTGCAACCAGCCTTGTGCGTCGATGGCGGCGGCGGTCGCTTTGGGCATCTTATAGTAGCCCTTCATAATGTTGTAGCCGCGCGCGACGAACTCGCCGTTGACGCCGTCGGGACAGTCCTCGCCCGTCTCGGGATCGACGATCTTGCACTCGACGTGTGCAAAGGCACTGCCGACGGTCTCGGTACGCACCTGCAAGGTGTCGTAATAACTACTCATCGTACAGCCGGGGGACGCCTCGGTCTGTCCGTACACCGATACGATCTCCTTCATCTGCATACGACCGCTTGCCGCCTCTTTCATCAGGTCAGCGGGGCAGTTTGCACCCGCCATAATGCCGATGCGCATATAGGAAAAATCCGTCTTCTCAAAGTCCTCGTGCTGCATCATCGCGATGAACATCGTCGGCACGCCGTTGAAGGCGGTGATGTGCTCGTTATGGATGCAGGCGAGCGCGGGTTTCGGAGAGAAATAGGGCAGCGGCAGCATCGTCGTGCCGTGGGTCATCGACGCGGTCATCGACAGCACCATACCGAAGCAGTGGAACATCGGCACCTGGATCATCATACGGTCCGCGGTGGACAGATCCATATGGTCGCCGATGTATTTGCCGTTGTTGACGACGTTGTAGTGGGTGAGCATAACGCCCTTGGGGAATCCGGTCGTACCGGAGGTGTATTGCATATTGCAGACGTCGTCCTTGTCAACGGCGGCTGCCATACGATACACTTCCTCAATCGGCACCTGTTCGGCGAGTGCGAGGCTCTCGTTCCATTCGAGGCAGCCCTTCTGACGGAAGCCCACGGTGATGACGTTGCGCAGGAAGGGGAGACGGCGGGTGTGCAGGGGCTTGCCCGCCTTGAGGTTAGCAAGCTCGGGACACAGTTCCGCGATGATCTGTCCGTAGTGGCAGTCCTTCGCGCCCTCGGTGATGATGAGGGTGTGGGTGTCGGACTGGCGCAAGAGGTATTCTACCTCGTGAATTTTATAGGCGGTGTTGACGGTGACCAGCACCGCACCGAGCTTCACCGTCGCCCAGAAGGCGATGTACCATTGCGGCACGTTGGAGCACCATACCGCGACGTGGGAGCCCGCCTTGACACCCAGCGCGATGAGCACGCGGGCGAATTCGTCGACGTCGTCACGGAATTCGCTGTAGGTGCGGGTATAGT
>JAZOCG010000202.1:0-4973 GCA_045596345.1 Acutalibacteraceae bacterium | reverse complement strand
CACGGTCGCCGCGGGACAGCTTGTACGCATCGAGCACCTCGACGGTGACCATATGCCCCGATGCGGGTAATTCTACCACGCGAGCGGTGATGGTGTCCGGTTGTCCTGCCAGTCGGCAGATCGGATCGATCGACAACAGCCGCCGTGTACCAAAAAGACAAAGAAATGCCGTGCCCCACACAGCAATATACAACCATATGGGATGACGCAGGAAGGGGATCGCACAAGACACGGCGAGCACCGTCGCCAAAATAAACAGCCAAAGCGGTGTCAGATAAAAACTTGTGAGTACGCACACGGCAACAACAACACCCGCGAGCAACATCCCCCGCTTAACCGTCCACTCAGTTGTGGTCAATAACCGCATAAGACCCTCCGCACGTTGATATTAAACAGACCGACAAACCACGGTTTGTCGGTCTGATGAGAATTATAACTCAGGGTCGGGTTTGACCTCGGTCGGCGGCGTTTCCAACAAAGAGGGATCTTTGAGATACTGCTTCATCCGACGGAACGCCATCGCAAAATAACTGCCCGAAGCAATGCGTTCATCCAACACCACACCGAGCGGCAGACATTTTTCAAACACGATCTCGCCACCCTTGCGTTTGGCGACCTCGCGGCTGTTACCCGCCGCCATCACGACGCTGGTGGTACCGAAATCGTAGCAATGATGATAAATGTGGTTGGTGCGGATGCTGGCAAGGTTGGTAAACACCATCGAGGTGTGGAAGGGGCTCGCGTCAATGATCGCCTTGGGCAAAAGATTGTGCTTATCCGCCCATTTAAGAATACACACCGCACTGCGCAGCAGCCCGGGCAACGACACCAAGAAACTGATCAGCTTATCGGTGGCGTTGTTGTCCCCTTCGGCGCGGTTGTTGCTGACATACGCCTGAATGCGCTCCTCCGCATCGAAGATGGTGTCAGTCGGCTGAAAATAGATCTTGGACATCGTGCCGTTATCCGCCTCGCCGCCTTTAAGCACCACCATACCAACCGCGATCTCATTGCGGGAATAGGCGCGCTTATTGACGATAAAGCGATTAAGTGCGGGATATTCCGCCATCGTGCGAACATACGCGGTCATCAGCACCGCCATATGACTGACCGCGATGCCCTCCTTCTTCTTCGCGCGGATATAGGCATCCATCGGGGCGAGCGGAATATCAAGCGTGATCGAATTCATTGAATCACTGCGCTTCGCCATTATATGCGCCGCAATACGGTACATCGGGTCGGTGTGGCGCAACAGCGTTCCATCGGCTCGTTTCATAAAAAACTCCTACCTCTCTTTTCACCTGTAACATAGTAATATTTTATCATATTTAGTGACAAAAAGCAACCTTTTTCGTCATTGACAAGCGGCGGGGATTATGGCATTATAGTTTTATCTGTATCATATAGGAGGGTAGTCCTATGTCCCTGCAAAACCAAAAACGCGCGCGCGTCGCGTACGCCGATCTCATACGCCTTATCGCTATCCTGATGGTGGTGCTCATCCATTCCGCCTCTCCGCTGTTTAACACCCTGCCCACCGACAGCGACGGTTTCGCGGTCAGCGTATTGCTGGACGGCATCGCTCACGCGGGGGTACCGTTGTTTGTTATGGTATCGGGCATCTTCCTACTCGATGAACGCCGCGAGATGTCGGTGCGCCGTGCAATTCATCACTACGCGCTGCCGCTTGTGGGGCTCTACTTCTTCTGGAGCGTGCTGTACGCCGCCGCCAACAAGGTTGCCATCCCGCTTCTGTTCGAAAACGCCGCCGTGGGTGGCGACATGCTGAAAACCTTTGGTGTTGCCGTGTTGGAAGGTGCGTATCATATGTGGTACCTGCCGATGATGGCGGGGCTTTACCTCATCACGCCGCTGTTGCGCACCTTTGTGCGGCAAGACAGCCGCCATCTGGTGCGGTGGTTTCTTTTGATCGTGTTTGTGCTGCGCTTTGTCCTGCCGACGGGTATCCGACTCGTCGCTGAATGGACAGATCTGGATTTCTCCGCCGCCTACAACAGCTTCGATCTGCTCGCGGGCTGGGAGTATCCCGCTTATTACGTTGCAGGCTGGTACGTTGCCAATACCCGCCCCGAAACACCCGCTCGCCGCAAGCTGTATGCCTTAGGCATCCTGTCGTTGGTAGCATTACTCGGTCTTACGTGGTGGCTGTCGGTGTACCGCGGCGAACCCGTCAAAGAGCTGATGGAGCAAAAGAGCCTGTTCTGCTGTGTTTACGCCGTCGCGCTGTTTGCGCTCATCGCGTGGGAAGGACAGACGATGAAGACAAATGCCTTGCTCACCCGCCTGTCGTCTTTAAGCTTCGGGGTATACATTATCCACGTTGAGGTGCAACAGTTGTATAAGCAGTTTATCCCCTATGTCAGCGGGAGCGTCTTGGTCTACATTCTCGCACAATGGTTGGCGGTCACCGCCGTATCCTTTGGCGCGGCGTGGGCGCTGTCCCACATCCCACTGCTCAAACGCGCGGTACGGGCATAAGGAGGGATGTTGCATGCGTAATACAACACTATGTTATATTCATAATGACCGCGGGCAGACCCTGCTCATCCACCGCATAAAAAAGGAAAACGACCTTAACCGCGACAAATGGATCGGTGTCGGCGGAAAATTCGAGGACAAGGAAAGCCCTGAGGAATGTTTGCTCCGCGAGGTGCGCGAGGAGACGGGGCTCACGCTGACCTCTTACCGCTATCGCGGTGTCGTTACCTTCGTATCGGATGTGTGGGAGACCGAGTATATGCACCTGTTCACCGCCGACGGCTTTACGGGAGAACTGTCCCGTTGCGACGAGGGTGTGCTCGAATGGGTGGACGATGATAAAGTCGCCGCGCTGCCTACCTGGGAGGGCGATCGCATCTTCCTGCGTTTGCTCGACGAGGATGCCCCCTTCTTCTCACTCAAATTAGTGTATGAGGGCGATAACCTCACCTATGCCGCATTAAACGGCAACAAAACCAAACCATAAAAGAAACGGCTCGCGTTGCGAGCCGTTTCTTTACGATTTATCCCCCGATTTTGCAATAAGCGCACACAAAAACCCGAACACCACCGCAGCGGTGATACCACCTGCCGTGCCTGTCAGACCGCCCGTAATCACTCCAATAAACCCTTGCTCGCCCACTGCCTGCTGTACGCCTTTGGCAAGAGTATAGCCAAATCCTGTCAGCGGCACGGTCGCACCGCAGCTCGCAAATTTCACGAGCGGCTCGTATACGCCGATCGCCGTCAGTATCACCCCGAGGGTGACAAACCCGACAAGCACCCGCGCAGGAGTGAGTTTGGTGTAATCCAGCAACAGCTGTCCGATCACGCAAATCCCGCCGCCCACCGCAAATGCCTTTACCAGCATCCACCAATCCATAGTTGCCCTCTCCCTTTTTCACGATACGTCCCTATTTTTTCGTGAAAGGCGGCAATTATACACGCTATTATAAATAATACTGGACTTTTTTGTTTGTATATGCTATGATGTATGCTGTCTAAGCATATATCATTTTTAAGGAGGAATACATCCCAATGGACCCTGACAGTATGCAGACGATTTTGTTTATGGTAGTGCTGGTGATCTTCTCCGCCTACTTCTCCGCGACCGAGACCGCGTTCTCGACCTTTAACCGTATTCGGATAAAGAACCTCGCGGAGGACGGCGACCGCCGCGCCAAGCTGGTGCTTGACCTTGCGGAGGATTATGATCGTCTGCTCTCCACCATTCTCGTAGGCAACAACATTGTCAATATTCTGCTCACCGCGGTCGCCACGGTGTTCTTCACCCGCCTCTACGGAGAAGGGCTCGGCCCGACGGTATCCACCGTCGTATCCACGATCGTAGTGCTCATCTTCGGTGAAATCTCACCGAAAAGTCTGGCAAAGCAGTACGCCGAAAACTTTACGATGGCAACTGCACCGATCCTGCGCTTTGTCGTCATTCTTCTCTACCCGATCAACTGGTTGTTCGGCTTATGGAAAAAACTGCTTAACGTGCTGTTTAAATCTTCCGAAGAACAAGGCGTCACCGAAGAGGAACTGCTCACCATCGTCGAAGAGGCGGAGCAGGACGGCTCCATCGATGAAGAAGAGAGCGAGCTTATCCGCCGCGCCATCTCCTTTAATGAACGCGAAGCCATTGATATTCTCATCCCGCGTGTCGATGTCACCGGCGTGCCGGTTGATGCGACCTTCGCTGAAATGCGCGCGATATTTGCCGAGAGCGGGTTCTCCCGCCTCCCCGTATACGAGAATACAATGGATGACATTGTCGGTATCGTGCATCATAAGAACTGCACCTTCGCCGAAGGCGAGCCGACCCCGAAGGATATTATGACCCCCGCGACCTTCGTCCCCCCGACGATGAAGATCCGCCTGTTGCTCAAGCAACTTCAGCAGGAAAAATCCCATATCGCTATCGTCGCCGACGAATACGGCGGCACACTCGGCATCGTCACGATGGAAGACATCCTCGAGGAATTGGTCGGCGAGATCTGGGACGAACACGATGATGTCATTGAGAACATCCGCCTTGTACGGGAAAACGACTATTCCGTTCTGTGTACCACAGAACTCAAAGAGATGATGGACTACTTTGACCGCGAGACCGACTACGACTCCACGACGGTCAGCGGCTGGGTGATGGAGGTGCTCGGTCACATCCCCGAAGCGGGCGAGACCTTCACCGCTGACGGACTGGCCGTCACCGTCATCGAAGCTGAGAACAACCACCCGGTGGAAATACTTGTCACCCCCATTGAACCGTCGCAAGATGACGCGGAAGACTAAATACAAAAGAACGGACAGTCCGTAGGACTGTCCGTTCTTTTTTAATCGATAAAATCCTCGGCGTGATCGCGGATATACTCCTCACACAGCGACAGCGGGCACTCGGTCTGAATCGCTGTACGCAACGCCGTTTCCAATTCTTCCGTCTTCTCCTCAGCGGTATGCAACGCTTCCCACGC
>JAZOCG010000201.1:0-6603 GCA_045596345.1 Acutalibacteraceae bacterium | reverse complement strand
GCCAGCGAGATGGTTTCGGCATCCGCCTGAGGAGCCGCCGCTCCGAAACATTCCACGCCGAACTGATGGAATTCACGGTAACGTCCCTTCTGACTTTTTTCGTAGCGATAGCACGAGGTAACATACGAAACCTTTACGGGTAGCGCGCTATTGAGCAGACCGTGCTCAAGAGCCGCACGTGCCGCGCCCGCTGTCCCCTCAGGACGCAACGTGATTGAACGACCGCCTTTATCTTCAAAGGTGTACATTTCCTTCTGCACAACGTCGGTGGTCTCACCAACCGAGCGATGAAACAGATTCGTGTGTTCAAAGACGGGCGTACGGATCTCGCGGAAACCGAAATCCTGCGCGATTGACAGAGCAGTGTTCTCGATATACTGCCATTTATGGCTGTCCTCCGGCAACACGTCCAGCGTGCCGCGGGGGGCCTGTGTGATCATATCCATTGATATTCTCTCCTGTAATTCGGTATTTACGCGACAAAAGGGCACATAACCATGTACCCTTACTGCCTAAGATTATTCAGTAGGATTTACGATGTTACGCCAATCAAGATCGCCGCGCTCCAAACCGTGGATGAGCACTTCGGCGGTAGCGATGTTGGTCGCCACCGGAATGCCGCGGATGTCGCAGAGTCGGAGCATATCGTAATCGTTTGGTTCGTTGGATTTCACGGTCAAGGGATCGCGGAAAAAGAGAAGAAGGTCGATCTCGTTGCACGAAATGCGTGCAGTGATCTGTTCACCGCCGCCTTGCGAACCACTCATATAGCGTGTGATATTCAAACCGGTCGCTTCAGCAACCAGTTTACCTGTTGTACCTGTGGCACAGAGATTATGACGACTCAGTATACCGCAATACGCAATACAAAACTGTACCATCAATTCTTTTTTTGCGTCGTGAGCGATCAATGCAACATTCATTTAGATCCAACCTCCTCATATTTACACGAATATCATTACATTTTTTCCAGTTTGGCAAGCGGAATATGTGCGCCGAGATATCGCTGAGCAATATTCGAGAAGCACATCGCCGCATTGCAGTCATTCGGCAAAGGACGCCCGTTGGCATTGGCTACCGCCACCGCTTCGTCCTCGGGGATAATGCCGAGCAGTTGAATCCCGGCAGTATCAATGATTTCATCCACATCCGGCATCGAGCCATCCAGCACTTTTGCGGGACGAAGACGGTTGATGATCAAGCGAGATGGAATATTGCGGTCCTCCAACAGCCGAGAAATGATCTGTGCATCGCGAGCGCACACCATATCGGGTGTCGTCACAACCAGTGCGAGGTCTGCAGCCGCAACCGCGGTTTCAAACCCGCGTCCGACTCCTGCAGGGCAGTCGATAATAATTTGATCGTAGTATTTTGTCAACCCTTGACAAAGAGCGCGCATCTCGTCGGGGCTGCACATCTCTTCCAAACTGATCGGTGCAGGAAGAACAAACACGTTCTGACACACGGGCGACGGATAAATCGCCTTGACGGGCTCACAGTTCCCAGCGAAAACATCCGCTAAATCAAACATCGTCGCACCACCGACACCCAACATCAAATCAAGGCTTCGCAGCCCTGCGTCCGTATCGATAAGCAACACACGACCGACTGAACGGGACAGTGCATAACCAAGTCCGGCGGATACAGTCGACTTTCCGGCACCACCTTTGCCAGAGGTAATAACCGTTATACGGCTCATCGTCCCACTCCCCTTCGTCTGTACTATCCGCAAAATTTGCCGATTTTAGGTTAGTATATCATAGATGCCTATAATTGTAAACAGAAAATTGTTGCATAATTCGCAAAATTACGGCAAAATCACACCGTAATCCGTCGGTGGCTCACCCGTTTCTTTGTTTGCAAAATACGCATCGAGCACCTTACGTGCAACCGACGCGGATGCACTGGAGGTGCCGCGCTCCATCACCACCGCGATCGCTACCTCGGGGTTATCGACAGGTGCATAAGCAATGAACGTGCCGTGGTCAGAGCTGCCGCGGATACCGGTCTGTGCAGTGCCGGTTTTACACGCCAAGGAATAGTTTGCAGAAGCAAAATAACTGCTCGCCGTACCGGATTTCCCTACCGCGACCATCCCCTGCTTGACATAGTTCATAGCATCCTCGCTCCACTGCACCGTCGCCGCAACCTCCGGTTGGATAACGGTGTCTGTTGCACTGTCAAAACTACGTAAAGAATGGATAAAATGCGTTTTATACCGCACGCCGTTATTGGCGATCATCATCGTATAAGCGGCCAATTGAATAGGGGTATATGACCCGCGCTGACCGATCGCTAACTGTAAATAGTCACCGGGGACCCACGTGCTGCCGACCGCCTGCAAAGATTCGGGCGTTTGCTGAACGCCGGCAGATTCACCGATTTCCACACCTGTGCGCTGTCCAAAGCCGTACAGCGACAGATAGCTGAACAGATGACTGCCGAGCATACGTCCGACGTCGTAGAAATAGTAGTTACAAGACTTTTCCAATGCACCGATCACCGTCAGATTATGGTGTAAACCGAGACAATTCGGCGTGTAGCTCGGCGCATAGTACATATACGTTTTTGTACAGTTAATACTTTGTGTCGGTGCGATAGTCCCTTCCGTGATCGCCGCAAGTGCCACGCCGGGTTTAAAAGTCGAACCACAGGGGAATGCACCATACAGCGCACGGTTAAACAACGGATTATCCTCGTCGCTAATCAGTTCGTTATATTGCGTTGAATATGCTGACAGGTCATAGCTTGGCCAGGATGCACACACCATCACACCGCCATTAGACACGTCCAGCATAACAACCGCGCCGCTTTTGACGTCTTTACCCTTCCCCTGTGCGGCACCGGCGCGCAGCTCCTTCACCTTTTCATCCATTGCGTCTTGCGCCGTCTGTTGCAATCGAGAGTCGATGCTCAATATCACTGTTTGACCCGGCGTTGGAGCGATACCTTCTTCTTCTGAGGTAACCGTACCGCTGGAGTTCTTTACCAAGACACGCGCGCCGTTCTTTCCGCGCAGGTACGACTCGGCAGCTGCCTCAATGCCGCTCTTGCCGACAAGGTCGTTGTAGGAATAACCCTTTTGCGATAACTCGGCATATTCCTCCGCATAGATCGGACCGACACTGCCGATAATGTGACACGCCGTCTCCCCACTCACATATTCGCGAACAGGCACAGTGCTGACATCCACTCCGGGGAAGCGGTCACTGTTTTCCAAGATCTTATACATCGTTTCGCCCGAAATATCACCGGCGAAGGTGTACGGTGTGCGCTGACCGAATCCCGCCACCGACATATTGTAATGGATTCCCGCGAGGCAACGCTGTTCTTCCTCGGTATAATCTGACAGCTCATACATCTCGATCATCTGATTCATACAGTTTTCTGCTGTCGCGTAGGAAGCCATACGAAGGGTCGTTTTCAGCCGTTCAACGCCTGACTCACGATCCGGTAGAAATGTATATGGTGTCGTTTGTGAGACGGGTAACGTATCGTTCCACTCCTCTTCCTGTGCGCGTAACAGTTTGACGAGCGATAACAGGCAGTCGTTCTGTTCTTTTAAACTGCTGTGAGGAAAATAATTGTAATCGAGTACCACCGCATAACTCGTTTTGTTAGAAACAAGCGGAATTTGATTGCGGTCAAGGATCTCACCGCGGGATGCGGCAATGGAAATCGTTGTCTTTGTTCCCGCTTCGGCTAATTTGGCATATTCCTCTCCGTCGATGATCTGAATATGAAACAGCCGAATAGAAAAAAGCCCGAAGATGACAGCCATAACAACAAACAGTGCCAGAACGCGGCGCAAACTTAACGTGCCGCTCGGTCTGTCCATATTCAACACAGCCATCACCTCCGGAGAATATCGTGATTATATTGTATTCGCTTTACGGCGAACATACCGTGCAATAACATAAGAGAACCAGAACACGGCAGGCGTCAACAAGACCGTATAGAGTCCATTCGGCAACAACACCTTAAACAGTATCTCTGCCAAATTGTCTTTTTGCACAATCACATAGCAAAAGAACCATTCGAGCAATATGTGAACCAACATACCGCACGAACACAACAGTAATGCGGTGAAAAAATTCGCTCGTAAAAACCATTCGACCAACAGTCCGGCGATGAGACCCAGCACAAGCAAGATCAGGGCATCGAAACCGAACAAGCGGAAAGAAAACACACCCATTAGTAGCCCTGCGAGCACGCCGATCGCCGCGCCCGCCCGAGCACCACCCAGTATTCCGACGCAGATCACAAAGATCGTCAGCGGCATCGGTCGAGCACCAAACAATGTTGGAAAAATATTCGGAGCAGCCTGCATAAATAGGATAAGCAATGTGCTTAAGCCATACACCAGCCACGGCAGATAGCTCTTCTGCTGAAGCAGCCGTGCAAAAGGGCTGTTGTTTACACGTGTCTTCATCCTGCTCTCCTCTTCTGTAGCGTTACGGAGCCGCCGCCCCTTGTCCATCGAAGGACGAAATGACCATCACTTGTTTGAGATTAAAAATATCCGCAAACAAGGCAACGTTTGCATCCAAGGTCATACCATCAGATGCACTATTGATCTCTTTCACTGTGCCGATCAGCAAGCCGCCGGGGTAAATACCGCCGATACCCGATGTCACCACGTAGTCACCGACCGCGACGCCGGACGAGCGTTCTAATGTCGCCAGACGTAACTGATGATCACGAGCTAACCCGACGGTACTGCCCACCGTATAGCCCGTGTCGCCTGTTCGGCTGATCTGTGCAGACACCTTCGTTCCGGGGTCAAGGATGGTGCGCACCTTTGAATAGGTCAGACCAACCTCACACACTACGCCAACCAGATCCCCGTCCGTTGTCAAGACCGGGTCGTTGACGGCAACATCCGCGTTTTTACCCGCCGAGATCGTAAAGTTACCGTAGGCATCCGACGGATCTCGACCGATCACACGCCCCGAAGCAAAGGTATAATCCGAATGCTCCTCGTGGAGACCCAGGATTTCATTATACCAATCATTTTGCTGTTTCAGTTCATCATAATCGACGATCTGTTGGCGCAATTCGGCGTTCTCTTTGAGCAGTTCATTGACCTGCTTTTGCAGATCGCCGCCGCCGACCAACCCATTAAAGAAACTGGATACGCCGTTAGATACACCGGTAATCAAGGACTGAAACGGTGTTATAACAGCACCCGCGATCGTTTGCGGCAACGTGGCTAAACCGCCCGTCGATGCGCTGTAGATCATAATACCGATCAACACCAAAGCAACAACCGCCACCACGCGCATAAAAAAGCTTTTAAGGAAATCCTTCAACCCGTTTCACCTCCTTAAGAAAATACCAAAAGCGGAAGACAAAACTGTCTTCCGCTCAGGCGAATTAAATGCGACGATTCGCGCGGAAATTGCTGACCATACCGATGTCAAGACATTTACCCGTACCGATCGCAACACAGTCAAGCGGATTCTCCGCCACGTGCACCGGCATACCTGTCTCGCGGTTGATAAGCATATCCAGACCGCGAAGCAGAGCACCGCCACCCGTCAGCATAATGCCGTTGGTGATAATGTCCGCGCTAAGCTCAGGCGGCGTGCGTTCCAGAGTCGACTTGATCGCATCAACGATCGCACCGACGGGATCAGCCAATGCCTCGCGTACCTCTTCAGCGGAAATGACGATGTTCTTCGGCAGACCGTCAACGAGGTTACGACCTTTAACGTCCATAGAAGACTCGTTTTCATACGGGAAGGCGGAACCGAGCGTGATCTTCAATTCTTCCGCCGTACGCTCACCGATGAGCAGATTATATTTCTTTTTAATGTAGGAGATGATGGCCTCGTCGAAATCATCACCGGCGACACGCACAGACTGTGCTGTCACGATATCGCCAAGCGAGATAACCGCAACCTCGGATGTACCACCGCCGATATCGACGATCATACAACCCGCCGCCTCAGAAACCTCAAGTCCTGCACCAATAGCCGCTGCCATCGGTTCAGTAATAAGCTGAACATCGCGCGCACCTGCGTTACGAGCTGCCTCGTCGACCGCACGACGCTCGACCTCGGTCACTCCCGAGGGAATGCACACGATCAAACGAGGACGGTGGAACAACGTCGATTTCAGTGAACGCTTGATAAAGTAGCGCAGCATTGCCGACGTTACCTCGAAATCCGCGATAACGCCGTCCTTGAGCGGACGGACAGCGGAGATCGAGCCGGGGGTACGACCGATCATCTCTTTCGCCTCGCTGCCGACTGCCATCACTTCGTCTCTCTTCACATCCACGGCGACAACCGACGGCTCGCGCATCACGATGCCCTTACCGCGCATATACACCAGTGTGTTCGCCGTACCAAGGTCAATACCGATATCACGATTCAGAAACATAGTCAAAACTTCCCTTCCGAAATTTCACAGTATTAATGTTTTCTCATTCAATATATTATTATAACTTAAATAGTGCAAAATCTCAATATAAAAATGAAAATTTTTACAAAAAAGTGAAAATCCGCCTTCTTATTCGCAAAAATCGCGTAAAAACCGTAATAAGCGTCCTGCCGGCAAGCCCATAACGGTATAGAAATCGCCGACAATACCCTCAAC
>JAZOCG010000200.1:0-3621 GCA_045596345.1 Acutalibacteraceae bacterium | reverse complement strand
TTCTTACGGCTGGTCTTTGCATAACCTTCGCCCATATCGATGTCGATCTCGCCGCGCTTTTCGCGTCGTTGGCTGATCTCGGCGACCATATGATCGATGCCCTCTTTCGTTTTTTCGACAGGCTTACGCACCGCACGCACGACCTGCATGATCGTTGTGCCCGTCACGAGCATAAAGAACACCGTCATCAGCAAAATGATGATAATTTTCGCACCGGTGTCGCCAAATGCCGCCTCGGCAGGATAGCCGAGTAACACGCCGAGCACACCGCCGCCGCGCAACACACATCCGTTCTCAAACGCCGTCACAATCGCCGAGAAAAAGCCCTCGTCATCCGTATTGGCTGCGAAGACAAACACCACGCTCATCAGCATCACCACAAAAGCGATCGTTTCCCATATGCGGATACTGGCACTGCGGGTATCCCTCTCGAGTGCCATCACCACCGCATACGCACCGAATGCGATTGGCAGCAGATAGGCAGAAAAGCTGAACAAGCCCAACATCACGTTGTGAAGCCACGTCCACGCATTCTCTCCCGTTATGACCGCCAGACAGAACATCAGCACGGCGACAGCAAACAGCACCACCGCACGCATTTGCTTACGGGTGCTGATCTGCGCTTTCGTCTGTCTCGCCTTTGCGGATTTGCTCTTTTTCCGTTTTGCCATTATGTAAACCTCCAAACAAATATGTAAAGGTAGGGCACTTTACGCGCCCTTGGGTTCGTCTTCAATCATTTGGTACAGCGCGGCGACCGCATCTCGCAAGGTACCGAGGCTATCGATCAACCCCTCGTTCACCGCTTCATCGCCCGCGAGTACACTGCCAACATCTGTTGCCATCTCGCCCGTTGTCATGCATAGTTCATAGAATCGTTCAGATGTGATAGCAGAATGACGGCACACAAAATCCACGATGCGTTCCTGCATCCGTTGAAAATACGTGAACGCCTGCGGCACGCCGAGTACCAGCCCGTTGGTACGCACAGGATGGATGGTCATCGTCGCCGACGGTACAATAAATGAGCGACGTGCCGCCACCGCGAGCGGGACACCGATAGAATGTCCGCCGCCGAGCACTAACGACACCGTCGGTTTTTTCATACCCGCAATAAGCTCCGCGAGTGCCAACCCCGCCTCGACATCACCGCCGACGGTGTTGAGAAGGACAAGCAGCCCTTCGATCTCGCGGCTCTCATCCACCGCTACCAGTTGCGGAATCATATGCTCGTATTTGGTCGCTTTGGTTTCATTCGGCAGAACATAATGTCCCTCGATCTGCCCAACGATGGTCATACAGTGAATACGGTGACTGCCGTTATCCGTCGTCACCGATGCGGTGTCCTCTACCAATTGCAAGCGTTGTTGCAGACGGGTCGATTCGTTCTGATCGTCATCTCCGGTGTTCGGGTTCTTTTTTTCTTGATTTTCCATACCATCACCCCACCCTATTGTGGCGTGAACAGCAGGAAATATGCATATTTCTAAATATACTATTACATTATAACGCGCGCGAACATTTTTTTCAACCCAAAACAACAAAAAAACAAGGCTTCTGCACAAACAAAAGCCTTGTTTTTGATTTATTTAGACTGAATGTAGTCATCCATCGCCGCAGCGGCGGTCTTACCCGCCCCCATCGCGAGGATGACGGTAGCCGCGCCTGTAACAGCGTCGCCGCCCGCGTATACGCCGACACGCGAGGTCAGACCGTTATCGTCCACGATAATGCCGCCCCATTTCTGCGTCTCCAAGCCTTCGGTGGTGGACTTAATGAGCGGGTTAGGCGACGTGCCGATCGCCATAATCACGCAGTCGCATTCGAGCACAAATTCACTGCCCTCTTTGACCACGGGACGGCGGCGACCCGAAGCATCCGGCTCACCGAGTTCCATCTCGACACAGCGCATACCGCTGACACAGCGGTCATCGTCGCCGAGGATCTCCACGGGATTGGTGAGCAAGCGGAACGCAATGCCTTCTTCCTTCGCGTGTTCGACCTCTTCGGCACGAGCGGGAAGCTCTGCCTCAGAACGGCGATACACGATAGACACCTCATCCGCGCCGAGGCGCATCGCGCATCGCGCTGCATCCATCGCGACGTTACCGCCGCCGACCACCGCCACGCGGCGCGCGTTTTGAATCGGTGTTGCGCTGTCGGGTCGGTAGGCTTTCATCAGGTTGACGCGGGTGAGAAACTCGTTGGCGGAATAAACACCCTTGAGGTTTTCACCGGGGATGTTCATAAACCGCGGCAGACCCGCGCCAGAACCGATAAATACCGCCTCAAAACCGCCCTCTTCCAACAGTTCGTCCACCGACAACACCTTACCGATGACCATAT
This sequence comes from Acutalibacteraceae bacterium, assembly GCA_045596345.1. Taxonomy (GTDB): domain Bacteria; phylum Bacillota; class Clostridia; order Oscillospirales; family Acutalibacteraceae; genus UBA5905. The sequence goes on along the minus strand of JAZOCG010000200.1, from coordinate 1,275 downwards.
TGGTCTCGATGTGGACACCGAGTGCTTTGAGGGTGTCGATCTCCTGTTGGACGATCGCCTTCGGCAGGCGGAACTCGGGAATGCCGTACACCAGCACGCCGCCTGCAAGATGCAGAGCCTCATACAGCGTAACATCGTACCCCTTTTTTACCAGATCGCCCGCGCAGGTAAGCCCCGAAGGACCCGACCCGACGACCGCTACTTTGTGCCCATTCGGAGCGGGCTTTTTTATATCAGAGAGAGAACTGTGTGCATTGTGCCAATCGGCAACAAATCGCTCAAGGCGGCCGATCGCAACCGGCTCGCCCTTGATGCCGCGCACGCACTTGCTCTCGCACTGACTCTCCTGCGGACATACGCGCCCACATACAGCGGGCAACGAGCTCGAGCGGGCGATCACCTGATACGCTCCCTCAAAATCCTCCTGCGCCACCAGCTGAATAAATGCGGGTATATCGATCTGCACGGGACAAGAACCAACGCAAGGCTTGTTTTTGCAATTCAGGCACCGTTTCGCCTCGTCCACCGCCTGCTCAGCGGTATAGCCCAGTGCGACCTCGTCGAAGTTTCGGCGACGCACCGATGGCTCCTGGCTGGGCATCGGATTCTTTTTAAGCGACATATTCGGCATATCACGGCACCTCCTTACGGAACAAGTTGCAGGTATCGTCGTGTGCGTGGCGTTCAAATTCTTTATACATTCCGCCGCGAGTCATCGCCTCATCAAAATCAACCAGATGTCCATCAAATTCGGGACCGTCCACGCAAGCGAATTTCGTCTCGCCGCCGACCGTCAAACGACAGCCACCGCACATCCCTGTGCCGTCAATCATAATCGGGTTCATACTGACGACCGTCTTGATGCCGTACTCCTTAGTCAGCAGGGACACAAACTTCATCATCGGCAGTGGACCGATCGCGATGACCTCGTCATACTGCTCACCGCTGTCGATGAGGTTTTTGAGCGCGGTCGTAACCAGTCCCTGTTCACCGTAAGAGCCGTCATCTGTCATCACCTTAAACACGCTGCTCGCGACGGCAAATTCCTTCTCAAGAATCAGCAAGTCCTTGTTGCGGAAGCCGACGATAGGATGTACGTCAGTCCCTAGCTCGTGGAACATCATCGCCACGGGATAGGCGATCGCACAGCCGACTCCGCCGCCGATCACCGCGACCTTACGCAGCCCGTCGGTCTCAGTTGCGCGACCGAGCGGACCGACGAAATCCGGCAAGTACTCGCCCACCGTCATATGACCGAGCTTCTCGGTTGTCGCG
>JAZOCG010000199.1:0-2702 GCA_045596345.1 Acutalibacteraceae bacterium | reverse complement strand
GTTGGGCGAAGAGATCTCCTTCTACGGTCTTGCGGAACAGAATCGAGGACGCATGGAATCCTGCACCATCAAATCCGCGAGCGGTCCGTGTTCTTCCTTCGTCGGCTTCACCGAGAAGAATTTCGGTGAGATCCTCGCCTGCTCCGTCACCGATGCTAACCTCACTGTCGATGCAGATTTTGCCGGCATCGCGGGAGTCAACGAGCGAACACTCGCCGGATGCTCCTTCTCCGGTACCGTGGATGCCACTTCCGCATACGGGCTGACCCGCCTGTTGCGCAGCGACAAGGCGACAGTCCGACAATGCTTCACCGGCGGCAACCTTACCGCTGCCATCAGGCTCAGTGGTCTGATCGGCGGTATACGGGATGCCTGTGTTGTAGAGAATTGCTATTCCACCGCCAAGCTGACACTCAAACCGAGCGACTCGTATAACTCCTATGCCATCGGCTTGATCGGCAGCATCGACGATATAAAAGACAATAAAACCGCTACTGTCCGCCATTGCTATTTCGGAGGTTCTGTCAACACCAGAGCCGGAAAAGAAACCACCAATTACGGCTTCGTCGGGGCGATGGTCGGAGATACCGATCTGTCCTCCGGTTTCTCGGATTATCAAAAAGAGTATTACATAGATTTTGACGGATGCTTTGCGGTTGCATCGTATAGCTTCGGCGTCAAGCGATCGGCTGACTCGGAAGGCTATTTGCCGATCAAGATCGATACCAGCTATTTTACCTCCGTACACGATCTTTCCGACGTGCTTGTCACCACAAGCAAACCAACGATCGTTAACAAAAGCCGTGTCCTGAACACCCAATTCCTCACCGAAACGATGGGGTGGGATGCGGAGATCTGGCATATGCAAAACGGCAAGCTCCCCACTCTCAAGCCTTATGTGATCCCCACAGAGGAAACTCCCGACGCGGACAGTACCACATACGAGGAGGTGTCGACATGAGTGCAAATCCGTTTGAAAAGCTGACAAAATCAATGAACGAGCTGGCGGAGACGCTGGAAAATAACCCCGACGTTATCGCGGACAGAATTCGCAAGAAAAAGCAAGCACAGCAGCTTGCGGATGGCGAGATCACTCAGGAGGAAGCCTTTGCACAGGACGTTCAACACGCCAAGGGCGAGATGATGTCCGAATATTGCACCCATTGCGGTGCGCCGATCAAGATGCATCAAAAGCTGACCTGCTCCTACTGCCGCACCTGCGGACACGTTATCGACCTCTCTGATGCGCGAAGCGGAAAATACGACGATACCGCCCTTGCACAAATGGATGATGCGTTGATCTACAAACTCTCACAGGAGAAAAAGTACCATCGCGCCGAGCTGTTGCAAGCCGCCGCCAAAAAGGGGAACATTCCCGCCAATCGTGAGCTGGCGTTGACGGCGGTGTTCGACGAGAAATATGACGAGGCACTTAAATACGCCCGCATAGGCGAAAAGCAAGGCGACCCCGACTGCACCTGCTGCGTATTGGCGTGCAACATCGGCAAAGCCAAGATCAGCAATGCGAGCAGTGCGCTGGATAGCCTGCACAGGATCAAGCGCAACGCGTTACACACCGACAAAGCGAAAGAACTATACAAGACCGTCGAAAACGTGCTCGAGGATGCTATCCAAGAACAGCGTGAGGACGCGCGTCGCCGCGCCGCGGCAGAAAGTGCTTCCATCGCCGATGCAGTCTACCGCCGTATGAATGAGCCGAAGCTGGAATCCACCATCTGGAGCGATTTCCGCACAGGCGAACAGCTCTACCGCCGTTCCACCGACGGCAAGATCGTCAACGGCAGCGGAGAAGAGGTCTCCGTCGCTTGGTGGGATTAAAAAGGAATACGGATATCAACGCAAAAAGAACCCCCGACCGTAGTCGAGGGTTCTTTTTGTGTTAGCACCTACCTGACTTCGCTTTGCGAAGTCATTGAAATACATTTCTTGGCGGCTTTAACAGCCGCCATTTCGCCTTGCGGCGAAACCGAAAGTATTTGAGGTATCTGCCCAAGTCATAACAAAAGACCCCGTGCTGTTGCACGAGGTCTTTTGTTATGTTGGCACCTACTTATTGTCCCGGTGCCGCTCGATGCGGCTCCACAAAAGTACAGACCGTTAACATTGTTTGCCGCATCTCGAGAATGGGCAATGCCCATTCTCCCGCAATTCAGCTCGGTAATCAAGTTGGCTGTTCAGCGTTACCGACACGATACATACATTCCACAATAAAAAGAAACACCCCGTACTGTTGTACGGGGTGTTTCTTTGTGTTAGCATCTACTTATTGTCCCGGTGCCGCTCGATGCGGCTCCACAAAAGTACAGACCGTTAACATTGTTTGCTGCATCTCGAGAATGGGCAATGCCCATTCTCCCGCAATTCAGCTCGGTAATCAAGTTGGCTGTTCAGCGTTACCGACACGATACATACATTCCACAATAAAAAGAAACAACCCGTACTGTTGTACGGGGTGTTTCTTTGTGTTAGCATCTACCTATCGTCCCGGGCCGCTTCCAGCCAAGTATTGTCGGCACGAGTGAGCTTAACTGCTGTGTTCGGGATGGGAACAGGTGTACCCTCACCGTCATCGACACTAACTATCAGGTCTTATGCGGACCTTCAGAACTGAATAAAGCATACAAGTGTTGGAATGTGGAACCTGCTGTGCATCGGGGCATCACACCCTCTGCACCCAAAAT
>JAZOCG010000198.1:0-3444 GCA_045596345.1 Acutalibacteraceae bacterium | reverse complement strand
TACTTTATAATGAGTTTTTGGGTTTTCCTCGTCTTATTAATCTCACCAACCACAAAAAACAATCTTTTTTCTTTTCTTGGATACGCAATAACATAATGTGGTAAACCGCCACCTGCTCCAATCCAACTACCCATTAGCGAGATGCTTTTTATATCGCTCCACTTGATTTTTTCTCTTTGATTAAAGTTATAAATGATTTCAATGCATTCATCAGAAAAAGTAAAACACAATGGGGATATTGCAAATACGAACACCGGCAATAGAATAAATGTTGCAAACATAATGCTTAATCCAATTTCATTTTCTATTGCACAACTTATTGAAAGAACGAGAAAAATGATAAAAAGAATAAAACAAAGAATTAAATGTGTATTAAACGCAATATGTTTTTTATTCACTCACATCACCAACTTGGTTGTATTATAGCATAAGTTTGCACGAAGTGCAACATCGTTGATGCGAAGCATCACCTCGTTTGTGCGAAGCACAACACTGTTTGCCGAAGGCAACCTCGTTTTGTGTCCGCAAGCGAAATGATGTTATCCTACGGATAAATGATGTTGACCACAAGCGGTCAAACGATGTTGTGTCCTTGCGGACACAAACACAAAAAATAAAGACCATCTTTCGATGGTCTTTATTTTTTGGAGCTGGTTGACGGACTTGAACCCCCGACCTGCTGATTACAAATCAGCTGCTCTACCAACTGAGCTAAACCAGCGAATGAAATAAACGTAGTTGACAAATGTCGCGCAAAAAAGCAACATCGTGATTATACCAGTAGCACAGGCATTTGTCAAGTAGCGAAAACGATTAATTCGCATGAATTACAGCAAATTCTCCACAGTAGTTGAGCGGGGTCCTTTCTGTCCACCAAACTGTTTTCTGCACACCGCTCACCCGCTCGGGATCTCTCGCATACCTACAAGTACCAAACAAAAGAGCCGTACGCTTTTGCGTACGGCTCTTTTGTTTGGCGCGCCCGAAGGGACTCGAACCCCTGACCTCTTGATTCGTAGTCAAGCACTCTATCCAGCTGAGCTACGAGCGCGTGTTGATTTAGTCAACGCATAGAATTATAGCGTTTTCACATCCGCTTGTCAAGGGGAAAATGAAAAAATCTTTTCTTTTTTCACGGAAATTTCGCTTTTGGCTTTTTCGCACATAAAAACCGTGCAATCGCACACCCTAATCCCATACAATCGCAAAAAAAGGGGGGCGAAAATTGGCTATCTCCGTCATTCGCACGATCATTCTCTATTTTCTGCTGATGTTTGCCATGCGGGTGATGGGCAAACGACAACTCGGCGAGCTGCAACCATCCGAGTTGGTGGTTACCTTGCTGCTCTCCGACCTCGCCGCCGTCCCGATGCAGGAAAACGGTCTGCCATTATTTAATGGTGTGCTCCCTATCCTCGTGCTGATCGCACTAGAGATCACCCTGTCTTGTCTGATGTTGAAATTCCGTCCGATCTCGCACCTCATCAGCGGCTCGCCAATGCCGATCATCAAAGATGGCAAGGTGGATGAAAAAGCGATGCGCCGCCTGCGCATCACCGTCGACGATCTCATCGAATCCCTGCGCGAGCAAAACATTTTCGACCTGCGACAGGTACAATACGCCATCGCGGAAACCAACGGCAAGATCAGCGTCTTCTGCTATCCGCAATATCAGCCAGCGACACTCGGCGACGTATCGGCGAAAAAACCGCCCGACAATGGTATGCCCGTCGTCATCATCAGCGACGGCAGACGCTCCGATTGGGGGCTATCGCTGTGCAACCTCAACGACCAGTGGCTCACTCGCCAACTCAAACGCAAGGGCTGTCGGCAGGAAGATGTGTTCCTGCTGACGGCAACGAAAAGCGGCGATGTGTTTCTGCTCACCAAGAAGGAAGTGAACGGATGAAAAGGATATGGCTGGCACTCGGTATCTTCTCCGTCATACTCACACTGTGCATCCTCTCCCTCACCTATCAGCAACGACAGGTCAACGTGCTGTTAGACGAACTGGAGACAGTGGTCACCGTATACAACACCGGCGACACGCAGCGCGCTCACGCGTTGGCACTCGAACTCGAACAGGAGTACACCCGCCGCACAAGGTTGTTTCCTCTTTTTATGGCGCACGGTGACCTAATGGAGTGCCGCGAAGGACTTGCATTGCTACCCTCCATCCTCAAAGACGGCGACACCGAGGAATTCCATATGGAGAGCACACGCTGTCGCATACAGCTCGAAAAGTTGGCGAAATCCGAATTGCCGATCTTGCAAAACATCCTATAACGCAACGACCTCAACCGATGGTTGAGGTCGTTGTTGTAGCCGTTGTTGTTGTCTTTTCACTCAACGGCGAAAACTCGGTATACAGGTTAATCGCGTCGTAGGTCGACTTCCATTTGTTACTGCCTTTCATAGTAACAAGAATATAGTCGTGCCCGTCCAGCCCCTCAGCGTAACTGACAACCGTGTGTCCGGCCTCGGTGGTGTACCCCGTCTTCCCCGCGACCACCGTCGCACCATCCGGTTCGGTGCCGTACATACGCGAAAACAGCGTGCTTGTCAGCAGTATCCCCTCAGGATGCTGCGGTGTGCAGGCGGTGGTGTACTGATATGTCGACAGCACCTGCCGACAATGCTCGTTTTCCATCGCCGTGCGCAAAACGACCGCCATATCCTCAGCGGTGGTATAGTGGTCAGGATGGTGCAGACCGCTGGTGTTGGTGAAATGCGTGTTTTTAAGCCCCATCTTCTGTGCGCGCTCGTTCATCATCACGACAAATGCCTCGTCCGACCCCGCGACATATTCCGCGAGAGCCTGACAGGCATCTGCCCCCGACGGCAGGATGGTGCCGTACAGCAGATCCTCCATCGTCACCTGTTCGTTGTTGAGAAATCCCGCCACCGTCGCGTTCGCGACAAACAGCGGATCGGTGATCGCATAGGTCATCGTAAAGGTGTCGGTGAAATCCGTGATATTCTCCACCGCGACGAGCAGCGTCATCACCTTGGTCACCGACGCGGGATACACGCGCACGTCCGCACCCTTAGCGGCGATAACGCGGTTGTCGTTCACATCCATAAGCAGAGCATAATCCGCATCCACCGCATCCGTCAAGGTCACCGTGTCGGCGGTGTAGACAGGATAGACCGGTTTCGGTTCGACCTGCGGCTCGCTCACCGACGACGGTGTCGGCGACGGGTCAGGGGTCTTCACGCGCGCACGGCGAACGAAATGAATCGGCAACGCAACAACTGCGACGAGCACCGCTAAAATACACAGCTCGATTACACGCTGGCGGATACGGGCGCGACGGCGTTTCTTCGCTCGCCGACGAGCACGCATTTGCGCCAGTTCCTGCTCAGTATACTCTTCCATCCTTTCACCTTCCTAACACGATAGCATCCGCTTGCGCGGGGGCTTGATCTCGTTTAATTCGTTGC
>JAZOCG010000197.1:0-2060 GCA_045596345.1 Acutalibacteraceae bacterium | reverse complement strand
GATGATGTCGGTGTCTGCCGTGATGGTATCGGCGTCAACCTCAAACTGCGCGCTCAGAATCTCTTTAATCTTTTCTAATACCATAGGAACCATTCATCCTTCCGCAATTACGCCCGCCGTGACGGCGGTGAAATGTAGTTTATCGAGGAGCTTTCGCGTCCCTCTGCATCCATATTATGAAAATTCTGCCGATTTGTCAATGGTTTTTTGGGAATTGCGTGTTTTTATCCCGCGTTTTTCTCCAAATATTCTTCCAGACACAGCCCGTCTTTCATAATCTCCTGTGCAACTTCCTTCCCGACATAGCGGAAATGCCACGCCTCATACACCACACCGGTGATGTCCTCTTTTCCCTTCGGGAAACGCAGGATAAAGCCGTAGTCCGCGCAGTTTTCGATCAGCCATTTATACGCCGCGGTGTTCGCAAAGCTCTCTGTGAGCGTGAAATTCCCGTTGCCGCCGAGGTCTACCGCTAAACCGCAGTTATGCTCGCTGTAGCCCGGTCGCTTGACTACCTTGCCCGCCGCTTCCTGGGCGGCAGTGTTGTCGTAGCCGCGCTGTTTATATTCGTTCACCTTGCGCCAGTACAGGCTGCTTTGGTGCGCATAGGGGCGGTAACCCGACTGCACACCGATGCCGTGCGCCTTACCGGCGGCGAGCATCGCGTTGAGATCGGTCAGTATGCGAGAGTCCACCTTTTGGCTGCCGACCTGCACCATCGTGACACCGTTCTCATAATCCGCGTCGATGGGGTTCCAGTCGTTGATCAGAATGAGCCGCCAGTCGTCCGCCCCGTTCTGCACATAATGCCCCGTTGTATCGTACTCGAGCAATTCGCCGTCCTGCAAATTCACATCCGCTTTCTGCGTGGTTGTGGTGGTCGTCGTGCTTGTCGTAGTGGTGGTTGTGGTTGTCGTAGTGGTCGTGGTCTCGGGAGCACTGCTCATCGGCGTGCCGTCAACCGGTTTTGTCGGCGGCGCAAGCAGCATCCACAGCATACAGCCCGTAAACAGCAACGCCAAAACCAATAACACGATCAAGCCTATCAACATCCCGTTACCGCCGCGGCGCGCGTGTGTTTGTTTCATATATAATACCTTCCTTTATAATGTGGGTGTGTTGTTCTCGTACCATTATACCGCCTTTTGCCGACGGTGGCAACGGGTTTTCGACATATTTTTTGCAATAAAATCTTCCCTTTTTCTCCGCGCGGATAAATTCGCAAAAAACTGTTGACAAGTGATGCTTTCCGTGTTATAATGGCCGATGCCGCATGTCTCGGGCGCGGTTTTCCGCAACAAGTGACCCCGTGTCCGCCCGCAAACAGCGAGTCTAAAGAAAAGGTTGGTACGCCTATGTACGCTATTATCGAAACCGGCGGCAAGCAGTACAAAGTGCAGAATGGTGACACTCTGTTCATTGAAAAGCTGGACGCTGCCGAAGAAGCCTCCGTCACCTTCGACAAGGTGATCGCCCTGCACGATGATGCCGCGCTGAAGGTCGGTGCTCCCTATGTTGAGGGTGCCTCCGTCACCGCTCACGTGCTCAAGAACGGCAAGGGTAAGAAGATCACGGTCTTCACCTACAAGCCCAAGAAGGGTTGCGCCCGCAAGCTCGGTCACCGTCAGCCCTATACCAAGGTGCAGATCGACACCATCAACGCCTAATGATTCGGGTCAGCTTCAAAGCGGCACACGGAAAACTGTGCGGCTTTCGCATCACCGGTCACGGCGGCGGTGAGTTGGGGCAGGATATTGTATGCGCCGCGGTTTCGTCCGCCGCCTACATGACCGCCAACACCATCACCGAGATCCTCGCCGCGCCCGCGGACATCACCGTGGACGAGGGACTGATGGATCTGACCGTCACCGATCGCGTGGACGATTGCCGAAGTATCCTGAGCGGCTTTCAGCTCCATCTGCAGGCACTCGAAGAACAGTACCCCTCGCGGGTACACCTAATGAATACGGAGGTGTAATTCCTATGTTGAAACTGAACATCCAGCTGTTCGCCCACAAGAAGGGCGTTGGCTCCACCAAGAACGGCCGTGATTCCGAGTC
>JAZOCG010000196.1:0-2291 GCA_045596345.1 Acutalibacteraceae bacterium | reverse complement strand
TACCAGCGTTTAAGTATCGGCGCAAGCCATCCGATAAAAACGGATAGCAGCATCGTTCCGAATGCGGGCAGGAAATAATCAAACCCTGCCGAGTTAAGCGACCACGGGATACACAACAGTAATCCCGCTAACGCCGCCAGTATTCGTACAACAAGCACGATAAGGCTCTTTGTTCGCAGCGAGCGGCAAGTGGCAAGTGCCATCGCCGTGCCGAGGATATGACCGTTTGATGCCAGCATCGCGGGAGCCTGCTCGCACTCATCAGCAACCAACTGATCATACAGCCGCCCCGCAACCGCCGGTAACACGTCAACATAATAGTCATCCAAATCGAAGTCCTGACACAGGCTCTCCGAGGTGATGTTCGGGTCATTGGTACGCACGAGCAACGTCACCTTTGCACGGCAAAGACCGTTGAGCGCATCGCCGATCGCCTCATCGGGCAAATAACTGACCACAAACATCGCGGACAGCTCGCCCGCCGTCGAGAGATACACCAAACGGCGACCGTTCTTTGCATACCGCGCCTCATAATCCGAGGAAGGAACGTCCACACCGTGGTTCTGCAACAGACGACGATTACCGACCAACACACGGCGACCGTCCACCCAACCGGATAAACCCATCCCCTGTTCGTAAACCAGGCTGTCGACCTCGTGCAACAGCTCTTCCTTGTTCTGGATAATGCGGCGGAAGATCATCGACAACGGACCGCCTGCGCGAATAGACAACGACGCCGCATCCAAAATAGCCGCGTCAATATGCGTGCCCGAAAACGTCTTAATGCCGTGCAACAACATACTCTCATCGGGATAGAGATCCGCTACATCCACCGTCAGCGCATCGGGACAGCCAAATTGATCCACCGCATTCCAACCGACCATAAAGCCGCCTTTGCGCAGCATACGGCGGCAAGCGGTTTTCATCGGTGCCTGCATCGCCAGCACCGTCGAGAACGCCGACAGACACAGCATAAACACAAACGCACTGAGCCACTGCCAAAATCCACCTTCCAGCCGTCCCGTCGCCAATAGTATCAGCGATAAGACCAACGACAGCCCCATCGCGATCGGCGCGCCGAATGCAGCAAAGCGATCACCGCCGTCCTCCTCATAGGCGTTACTGAGATATCCTGACAAAAAGCTGCTTTTACGGAAATACGTCACCTGCGCAGCGTGATCCACCGCCACACGGCGTCCGATCTCCAATAATGCCTTTTCGTCCTCAATGAAGGTGGCAGAATATTTCTCCGCCCGATATGAAACGAAGGGGAAATTCTCCCGAATACGGGCGATCTTGATCAATTGTCCCGCCGCATTAGCCACCATCAGCACGCCTGCAAGCGGCGCAAACACCGGCACCGGCATATCCAAATTGATAAAATGCAGAATCAAGCCAGCGATCGAAACCACCGTAGCAACCGCCGAAGCGGTATCGTTGTTCGCCTTCAGCGAGAACAGACCCGACAGCCCGCGCGCAACGCTGGCGTAATTGAGTATCACCATCAGTATCAGACAAAACACGTGAGCGGTGAGATACCCGATCGAGGTGATGGGCGACTGCCCAAGGCTCACAGTCAACAAGGTAAGCAGTACCAACACCAACTCCAACCCTGCCGTCAGCAACAAGCCAATCAGCCCTGTACGCCAACGGTATTGCAGTTCGAGCTGTACTGCCTCGGTTGTGTCGTAGCCGGTGAAATCCTCAATTTCACCCTCGTCCTCCTCCGTCTCTTCAACGACCTCTTCCTCGGGTTCATTTTCCTCTTCTTCGTCGCCGCCGAGAACAAATTCCTTGACCTTCTCTTGCCGTGTACGTTGCAAGCGAGCGACAGGATCTTCGCCATCCTCGTCTTCATCGTCCGACGGCTCCGTCAGCTCCGATGATATATCCTCCACACGTACGAGTTCCTCCAGCGACAGCTGATCAGGTAACTGTGCGGGGGTCTCTTGCTCAGTCGGCTCCGCCGCAGGCACAGGTGTCGGCTTATTCGCATACACATCCACCACACGGGTAACATCCTCTACCACGGACACGTTGGGACGCACAGCAGGCATCACCATCGTCGCAGGCTCGACCGTAGGAGAGGTGTCTATCGGCTCATTGATCTTGTCAGGACGCTCTTCGCCCGCTTCATCCACCAACGGTTCAGCGGGCATGTCATCCCGTCCCGAAGAAATATCCATACTCGGCGCGGATGCTTCCTCTGACATTGGTTCAAGCGTCGGTTGGGACGGCAGTACCGTTTCCTGCGCCTTATCTTCCGACGGCTGGACATCATGTCAACCGAT
>JAZOCG010000195.1:0-4274 GCA_045596345.1 Acutalibacteraceae bacterium | reverse complement strand
ACGAAGGGAGTACCGCGGAACGCTCTGACATAGAAATTCGTCAGTGCCAGTACAAAGAACAGCGTGTTCATGACCAGCATCGGCAGACGAAAGCTCCCCGAAAAGACATACACCGTCCCATAAAACAGCATATATAAAATGTAGTTGAGCAGCAATGTGCGCGCCGACCAGTCCCACGTGAATACGCCGTTTAAACATTCGACCATTGTCATTGCAACGATGGGCAACAGTAGGACGAGGACGGCGTTGACGATGGCGGCTGCTTTGCTCGGCAGATCAACCCGCACGGCGGCGATGGATCCGATGATGACCGAGGCGATGAGGCACAGTGTATACAGCAGTGTGCCGCATGCGATGTCGGTTTGCAGAAAAGCGGATGTGTGCGTCAACACAAGGGCGGGCAGTGCCGCGGTGAGTACTCCGCCGATAATAATACTTTTTGTTCCGATGGTGAGGGAGATGTGCTTACCAAGGGCACGCGTCGCCGCCCAAGCCGGACCGGTTGACGGCTTTTCGGTTTGCGGTATATCCGTGTTGGTGTTGTGCAAGCGGATCATCTCCTTTTCGGCGTAATAACTTATCTATTATAGCATATTTTTGCAAGAAATGTGTGAATTGCTGTCACATTTTGATGGGTTTTGTGAAAATGGCGTATCTCTGACAAAAAAATCACAAAAAAGGATGAATTTCCCGAAATAAGGATTGCTTTTTTACCAAAAGGGTAGTATAATACTACTGTTTAAAATGGGTAGGGATTGGATTTTTTACCGCCCAAGAAAATCAACGGAGGAATGATGACAATGATTTTGTTGGCGAAAGAGACGGCAGCCGCTATTCTCAGCGATGCCGGACTCACCATTTTGACCGGTGTGGTCGTGGTGTTCTTTGTGTTGCTGTTGTTGGTGTTTGTATTTAAAGTATTCGGTGTGATTATGACGCGTCTGGAGAACCAAGAGAAGGATGTACCCCCTATCGCTCCTGCGGTTGCGTCAGCTCCCGCCCCTGTGGCGATGGTGGGTAACACCGAACCCGTATCCACCAAGCCGGAGATCCAAAACGGTATCGCCGACGAGACGGTTGCGGCGATCTCAGGTGCGATCGCGTGTATGGCTCCTGCGGGTAAGCAGTATGCTGTGCGCCGTATTATGAAAAAGTAAAGGAGTTTGACCTATGGAAAAGTTTGTACAAGCCCTGGCTGACCTGTGGGCAGGCTCCGGTCTGGCACAGCTTCTTAATTTTGAAAACGGCGGTTGGAAGAACCTGGTGATGATTGCCATCGCCTGCGTATTGCTCTTCCTTGCGATCAAGAAACAGTTTGAGCCGCTGTTGTTGTTGCCTATCGCGTTTGGTATGTTGCTCGTCAACCTGCCGCTCGGCGGTGTGATGGATCCTCAGCGCAACTCGCTCGTTGAGTTCACCGAGGCGGAGTTCTTCCAGTATGTCGAGGGGACATACGAGCAGGTGTATCCCGTGATGGAGAACGAGGCGCAGATCGAGGCGAACAGTCCCCTCATCAAGACCACTGAGAGTGGTGCGATGTACGCGGTTGACGCATACGGCAGTTATTATAAAGTTTTACCCGACACCGACGGTGACGGCATCTGCACGGCGGTTAAGCCGTACTGGCAGCATTTTGAGCAGGGCGGTCTGATGTGGTATCTTTATCAGGGCGTTAAGTTCGGTATCTACCCGCCGCTCATTTTCCTCGGTATCGGTGTTATGACCGATTTCGGTCCGCTTTTGTCTAACCCGAAGAGCTTCCTGCTCGGTGCGGCGGCTCAGCTCGGTATCTTTATCACCTATTTCGGTGCTCGTTGCCTTAACCTGCTCCCCTTCGCAGAGGCGTGGGGTATCGACTTTACCGCGAAGCAAGCGGCGTCCATCGCCATCATCGGTGGTGCAGACGGACCCACTGCGATCTTCTTGACTTCCAAGCTTGCCCCCGAGCTGCTTGGTGCGATCGCCGTGGCGGCGTATTCGTATATGGCATTGGTGCCGATCATCCAGCCTCCGATCATGAAGGCACTGACCACCAAAAAAGAGCGCGCGGTCGTGATGACCCAGCTTCGTACGGTGTCTAAGACCGAGAAGATCCTCTTCCCGATCATTGTCACCATTATTTGTGTGCTGTTGCTCCCGTCGGCGGCTCCGCTGATCGGTATGCTGATGCTCGGTAACCTGATGCGCGAGAGCGGCGTGGTTGAGCGTATCAGCAAGACCGCACAGAATGAACTGATGAACATCGTCACCATCTTCCTCGGCGTGACGGTCGGCGCGACGGCGAATGCCTACAACTTCCTCAAGCCTACGACGTTGCTGATCATCGCATTGGGTCTCATTGCTTTCTGCATGGGTACTGCGGGCGGTGTATTGCTCGGCAAGGTGATGTATGCCGTCACGGGCGGCAAGGTCAACCCGCTGATCGGTTCGGCGGGTGTGTCGGCGGTGCCGATGGCGGCGCGCGTGTCGCAGAAGGTCGGTCAAAGCGAGAATCCCTCGAACTTCCTGCTGATGCACGCGATGGGTCCCAACGTTGCGGGCGTTATCGGCTCGGCAGTGGCGGCAGGTGTTCTGCTGACGCTGTTCGGTTAATTTACAAATTTGAACAAGAGGCTGGGCAAGGTTTTGCTCAGCCTCTTTGTGACCATTGAAGAGGTATTGTTATGCTCACTCCACAGGAATTTACCACCTTACGGCGGGCGATTCTCGACCGCCAATTTGCGCGGATGAACGCGCCGCAACGGCAGGCGGTCTTCCACACTGACGGTCCGTTGCTTATTCTCGCGGGCGCAGGAAGCGGAAAAACCACGGTGCTCGTCAACCGCATCGCGAATTTGGTGCGTTTCGGCGGCGCATATCATTCGGATGAGATACCCGCTTTTATCACGCCCGAACAAGAACAGAAATTGCGCGACTGCGCGGCGGGTAATATTCCGCTTGACGGCGAGCTGGTCGGCATGCTTGCGGTTGATCCTTGCCCGTCCTACCGCATTCTCGCTATCACCTTCACCAACAAGGCGGCGGGTGAGCTCAAAGACCGTCTTGTGCGTATGCTCGGTGAGGAAGGGGATGAGGTCGCAGCAAGCACCTTTCACTCGTTTTGTGCGCGCATTATGCGCCGCGAGGGCGAGAATCTCGGCTACTCTCGTCATTTCACCATCTACGACACCGATGACAGCCGTCGTCTGATGAAGACGTGTATGAAAGAGCTGAATATCGATGAGAAAACGCTGGGGCATAAGGCGATCCTCGGCGAGATCAGCCGTGCGAAGGACGAACTGCTGGATCCCGCGGAATACGCCGCGCGCCACGCGAGCGGCGGTGACATTCGCTTGCGACTGGTTGCGCGCGCCTATGCGGAATACCAGAAACGTTTACGGGATGCGGACGCGATGGACTTTGATGACCTTTTGTGCCGCACGGTAGAGTTGTTCAGAAACTTTCCTGACGTGCTTGAACGGTATCAGAAGCGTTTTCGCTATCTGATGGTGGACGAATATCAGGACACCAACCACGCGCAATATGAGCTTATTCACCTGCTTGCCGAGTAATCGGGTAACCTGTGCGTGGTGGGGGACGACGACCAGAGTATTTATAAATTCCGCGGTGCCACCATCGAGAATATCCTGAACTTTGAGGGTGAATTTAAGAACTGCCGTGTTATC
The DNA here is from genome assembly GCA_045596345.1 of Acutalibacteraceae bacterium. GTDB lineage: Bacteria > Bacillota > Clostridia > Oscillospirales > Acutalibacteraceae > UBA5905. The sequence goes on along the minus strand of JAZOCG010000195.1, from coordinate 609 downwards.
CGTCTTGAGCAGAACTATCGCTCGACAGCGCGCATACTCGACGCCGCTAATGCGGTGATTTCGAAGAATGTCGGACGAAAGGGGAAGACCCTGTGGACGGAGAACGCCGAGGGTGACCCCATTCGCACCGTTGTGGTGGACAACGCCGAGGAAGAAGGCAAGTTCATCGCCGATACTATCCTAACAGGTGTGTCACAGGGACGGAAATTCAGTGAATATGCTGTTCTTTACCGCGCCAATGCACATTCCAACGCCATCGAACAAGCTCTCGTCAAGAGCGGCGTGCCGTACCGCATTATCGGCGGTCACCGATTTAACGACACGAAAGAAGTAAAAGACGCGATGGCGTATCTGCGGGTGATCAATAACCCTGAAGATGAGGTCAGTCTGCGCCGCATCATCAACGAGCCGAAACGCGGCATCGGCGATACCACCATCGACAAAGCGGCACAGATCGCGGCAGGGCTTGGCGAGCCGCTGTATGCGGTGTTTAGCCGCGCTGCTGAGTTTCCCGATCTTAGCCGCGCATCTGTGAAGCTAACTGCCTTTACAACTATGATGGACGATTTACGGCGACTGGCGGAAGATCCGGAGAATTCCTTACATCTG
>JAZOCG010000194.1:0-8733 GCA_045596345.1 Acutalibacteraceae bacterium | reverse complement strand
GCTGTTACGGAGGATAATGCCGTTACAGAGGAGGATACCGCTGTTACAGAGGATAATGCCGTTACAGAGGAGGGTACCGCTGTTACGGAGGATAATGCCTTTACAGAGGAGGATACCGCTGTTACGGAGGATAATGCCGTTACGGAAGATAATGCCGTTACGGAAGATAATGCCGTTACAGAGGATAATGCCGTTACGGAAGATGTCACCGAGCCCGAAACTCCTGCTGTGCCTGATACACCTTCCGATCCCGAAGTGCCGACCGAGCCTGTCGGTGAACTGACCATCACCGCAGGCGAAACGTTGACGGTGGATATTGTTGGCGGTGAAATTACTTACATTAAGTTTATTCCTGTTGTTTCGGGTAACTACACCTTTACGTCACTTTCGGACGCGGATACCTACGGCTATCTGTGCGACGCGGATAAAGAGGCATTCGCAGCAGACGATGATAATGGCAGTGGCTATAATTTTTCTGTCACCTATGACCTTGAAGCGGGCGTGACCTATTACTGGGGCGCACGGTTTTATAGTTCAAACAGCGGTTCGATGGACGTGCAGTTGGTGTGTAACTCGGTGATCTGCGATCACGCTACTACCACCTCTCACGCCGAGCAGTCGGCGACCTGCACCACCGACGGGTATACCGCCGGCACGTTCTGTGAGGATTGCGACACGTGGGTGTCGGGTCACGAGGTAATCCCCGCTCATCACATCGACGAGGACGAGAACGGTATTTGTGATGCTTGCGGTGAGCAGACCGAACTGATCATCCGCGCCGGTGAGACGCTGACGGTCGATATTGTCGCAGGCGAGACCACCTACATTAAGTTTGTTCCCACCGTTGCGGGCAACTACACCTTTACGTCGCTTTCAAGCGATGACACCTACGGCTATCTCTTCGATGCGAATAAATATGAGATCACATACAATGATGATGATGTTACCAGCAACTTCTCCATCACCTACGATCTTGAAGGCGGCGTAACTTACTACTGGGGTGCGCGATATTACAACTCAAGCAGAAGCGGCTCGTTCGATGTGCAGTTGGTGTGTAACTCGGTGATCTGCGATCACAACACCACCACCGAGCACCCTGAACAGTCCGCTACCTGCACGACCGATGGGTATACTGCTGGTGTGTTCTGCGAGGATTGTCAGATGTGGTTGTCGGGTCACGAGGCAATTTCTGCGCATCACATCGACGATAACGCGGACGCTGTCTGCGATCTGTGCGATGGCGAGATCGAACTCTTGTATGGTGGTGAGTGCGGCGATAATCTCACCTTCGCCCTGTACGAGAGCGGTCTGCTTATCATTCGCGGCACGGGCGAGATGGAGAACTGGAACTTCTGGGATGTGAGTGCTCCTTGGCTGAATTACTCGGAAGAGATCCGTAAGGTCGTTATCGAAGAGGGTGTCACCTCCATCGGACAAAACGCTTTTTGCAGTGAAGACAGTTATTATGACTATAACGATCATTTCTATCCTCTGCTGACTGAGATCGTCATTCCCAATACCGTTACCACGATCGGCACCAACGGTATCAGCGGTCTGGATGCGCTGGAAACCATCACGTTGCCAGCGTCGGTCACGACGATGGTTGGTGCGGCGATCAATAACAATTATGCCTTAAAACAGTTTGTTGTAGCCGAGGAAAACCCGGTCTACAAAGCGGTAGACGGCGTGCTGTTCTCCAAGGACGGCAAGACGCTCGTCAGTTATCCTATCGGTTCTCCTGCTGAGAGCTACACCATTCCGCAGGGCACCGAAAAAATTGCGGCTTACGCGTTCTCACAGTGTACTTCGATGTTGACCGAGATCATCTTTAATGAGGAACTGACCTTTATCGACGACGAGGCGTTCCAGAATTGCGACGGTCTGACGCACATCGAGCTACCCGACAGCCTCAAAGAACTTGGCGGCGGCGTCTTCCAGGAGTGCTCTAATTTGTCGGATATCTCCTTGCCGGACGGGATGACCCGCATCGGCGGTCTTGCGTTCCAGTGTACGGCATATTTCGATGATTGGAACAATTGGGAAGACAACGTCCTGTATCTTGGCAGTTATATGCTGGATACGATGTACTGTCCCACTCATCTCGACTGGGATGAGTGGAAGGAGAAGAGCGGTACGCTGACTGTCCGTGCCGGTACAACGCTGATCGCGGATGAGGCGGCAGATATGATCGACCTTGACGCGGTGGTGTTCAACGACGAACTGCAGCACATCGGTTTCTGCTCCTTCGGTTGGCTGGATATTGCCTCGATCTCGCTCCCTGACAGCCTGCTGACGCTGGGCGACTGGGCGTTCTATAATTGTGAACAGCTGACAGATATCCGCATCGGCTCTAACGTGCAGTATATCGGTCACGACGCGTTGGGTAACACGCCTTATGATACGGCGGAAAATTATGTGGACGGCGTGCTGTATTACGGTCCGTACGTGCTGGGCTTCAACGATAGTCTACCGCAGAATGTGATCCTGCGCGACGGTACGACCCTCATCGCTGAGCGCGCCTTCTGGAAAGAGGACGGCTCGCTGACCACGCCCGATTACGGCGCGGGTATGCAGTCGATCACGTTCCCGGATAGCCTGACGACCATCTGCGACGGCGCATTCTACAGCTGTAATAATCTTAAAGAGGTGACCATCCCGTCTACCGTGACCTTTATCGGTCATCAAGCCTTTGGTTGGATCAAGGGCTATGATCGCGACATCGACGAAGAAACCTTTGAGAAGATGTCCGATTTCACCATTGAAGGGTATTCGGATACGGTTGCGGAAATCTATGCGTTAGAAAACGATATCCCGTTTAATGCATTGGATGAGGAGCTGCCGGATGATGAAAGTTTAGCCGGTGACGTCAATGACGATGAGGTCGTGGATAACAAAGACCTCGGTTTGTTGCAACGCTATATCAACGGATGGGCAGTGGACATCGATGAGGGTGTGGCGGATGTTAACGACGACGGCACGATCGACAACAAAGATCTCGGCTTATTACAGCGATACATCAACGGTTGGGACGTTGAACTGAAATAACCGAATACACATCCATCGGCAGGCGCAAGAATTTTCTTGCGCCTGCCAAGTTTTTTGGGGAGTAACTTTTTCAAAAAATCATTGACAAACGCCACCGTTTCGCCTATACTAATTAAGGTAAAAGGCAGTGACGGAGAATAAGCAGGAATCTCCCGCGGCAGAGAGGGCGATCGGAGCACATAGCTTCGCTGAAAGATCGCCTCGCGTGACCCCTGTGAGCCACTCCCGAGTCTCGCTGTGATGAGCGGCGGCGTGTTGTTCGCGTTAAGAACAGTCGAGTGGTGCGGCGTTTTGCCGCGCAATTTGGGTGGTACCACGGATCCTCCGTCCCATAGTTGGACGGGGGCTTTTATTTTTTTACCCACAGAAAGGAAGCTGAATACTATGGCTAAAGAACTTAAAAAGTACGGCGTTAACGAACTGCGTGAGATGTATCTCTCCTTTTTCGAGAGCAAGGAGCATCTGCGTCTGCCGAGCTTTTCGCTCGTTCCGCAGAACGACAAAAGTCTGTTGCTCATCAACGCAGGTATGACTCCGCTCAAGCCCTATTTCACGGGCGCGGAGATCCCGCCGCGCAAGCGGGTCACCACCTGTCAGAAGTGTATCCGTACCGGTGATATCGAGAACGTCGGCAAGACCGCACGCCACGGCACCTTCTTCGAGATGTTGGGCAACTTTTCCTTTGGTGATTATTTTAAACGTGAAGCAATTTCCTGGTCGTGGGAATTTTTGACCGAGGTTGTCGGGCTTGACCCTGAGCGTTTGTATCCCTCGGTGTATCTCGAGGACGACGAAGCGTTTGACATCTGGAATAAAGAGGTAGGTATCCCTGTTGAACGCATTTTCCGTTTTGGTAAAGAGGATAACTTCTGGGAGCACGGCGCAGGTCCTTGCGGTCCTTGCTCCGAGATCTACTACGACCGTGGCGAGCGGTACGGCTGCGGTAAGCCCGATTGTAAGGTCGGTTGCGAGTGTGACCGCTATATGGAAGTGTGGAATAACGTCTTTACGCAGTTTGAGAACGACGGCAATGGTAATTACACCACCCTCGAGCAGAAGAATATCGATACCGGTATGGGTCTTGAGCGTCTGGCGGTGGTGGTGCAGGACGTGGATTCCATCTTCGATGTGGATACTCTGCACGCCCTGCGTCAGCGCGTTTGCGATCTGGCAGGCAAAACCTACAAAGAGAATTATAATGATGATGTGTCCATTCGTCTGATCACCGACCATATCCGCTCGGCGACCTTTATGATCTCCGACGGCATTATGCCGACGAATGAGGGTCGCGGCTATGTTCTGCGTCGTTTGATCCGTCGTGCGGCGCGCCACGGCAGACTGCTCGGTATCGACGGGCAGTTCCTTGCCAAGCTCAGTGAGACGGTCATTGAAGGCTCAAAGGACGGCTACCCCGAACTGGCGGAAAAGAAGGATTTCATCCTCAAGGTGCTGAATAATGAGGAAACGCAGTTCAACAAGACGATTGATCAGGGCTTGCGCATCCTCGCGGATATGGAAGAAGAACTGCAGAAAAACAACAAAACAGTGTTGGACGGTGTTTCGGCGTTTAAGCTGTATGATACCTATGGCTTCCCGCTGGATCTGACAAAAGAGATTCTGGAAGAAAAGGGATACACCCTCGATGAAGAGGGTTTCAAAGCCGAGATGGACAAGCAGCGCACCCGTGCGCGCGAGTCGCGCGGCGTGACCAACTATATGGGCGCGGACGCGACGGTATATGACCTTATCGACGCATCGGTGACGACGGCGTTTATCGGCTACGATCAACTCACTGCCGATGTGACTGTGACGGTGCTCGCGGGAGAGGAAGAGCTGACCGACACCCTGATGGTAGGTCAGCGTGGCACGGTGTTTACGGACAAGACGACCTTCTACGCCACGATGGGCGGTCAGGAAGGCGATATCGGCGTGATCGTCGGCAAAAACGGCAAGTTCACGGTCGAGGAGACCATCAAACTGCGTGGCGGCAAGGTGGGTCACGTTGGTGTGATGACCGAGGGTATGCTCGCTGTCGGTGAGGCCGTCACAACCGAGGTCGCGGCGGATGCCCGTGCGGCGACTTGCAAGAACCATTCCGCAACTCACCTGTTGCAGAAAGCACTACGCACCGTGCTCGGCAGTCACGTTGAGCAGAAAGGCTCGCTTGTGACACCCACTCGTCTGCGTTTCGACTTCGCGCATTTCCAGGCAATGACCGCGGATGAGCTCGCGAAGGTCGAGGCACTCGTCAACGCGCAGATCGCTGCGGATCTTTCGGTGAATACCGCTGAGATGACTGTGGACGAGGCAAAGAAGGCTGGCGCGACCGCGCTGTTCGGTGAAAAGTACGGCGATACCGTGCGTGTGGTGTCGATGGGCGATTTTTCAAAGGAGTTGTGCGGTGGTACGCACGTGTCGCACACGGGTGCGATCACACTGTTTAAGATCCTCAGCGAGGGTGGCGTCGCTGCGGGCGTGCGCCGTATTGAGGCGTTGACCGGCGAGGGCGTGCTGGCGTATTATGCTGCGCTTGAGGCGAAGATGAGCCGCATTGCCGCGACTCTCAAGGCAAAGGATACCGAGATCGAAGACCGTGTCGCGCATCTGCAGGCGCAGGTCAAGGAGCTGTCCGCTGAGAATGAGAGCCTCAAGAACAAGCTTGCACAGAGCGCGATGGGCGACGTGATGGAACAGGTACAGGAGATCGGCGGCGTCAAGGTGCTCGCAACTCGCGTTCCGGATGTGGATACTGCCGCACTACGCGAACTCGGCGATCAGCTGCGTGATAAGATCGGACAGGGTGTTGTGGTGCTGGTCACCACCTTTGCGGAAAAGGTCAGCATTTTTGCGACCGCGACCGCGGACGTGGTTGCCGCAGGTGTGCACGCGGGCAATATCGTCAAAGCGATCTCTGCCGTCTGCGATGGTAAAGGCGGCGGTCGCCCCGATTCCGCGATGGCGGGTGGCAAGGATGTGTCCAAAGCGGACGATGTGGTTGCCGCGGTGGCGAATACGGTCGCCGGTATGCTGAAATAATAGAGAGGAGCAACGAGATGGATTGCTTGTTTTGTAAGATAGCGGCGGGGGAGATCCCCTCAAATAAAGTGTATGAGGACGATAAGGTGCTCGCGTTTTATGACATTCAGCCGATGGCACCCGTTCACGTGCTGGTCATTCCGAAGATGCATCTCGCGGGTGTGCGCGATGTGACGATGGAAAACAGTGAGATCGTTGCACATATCTTTGCGGTCATCCCGCAGATCGCTGAACAGCTCGGTGTGTCCGATTACCGCATTATCACCAATAACGGCGAGCAAGCCGGTCAGACCGTACACCATCTGCACTTTCATTTGCTCGCCGGGCGTGCGCTCGGCGGGATGGGCTGATGGGTACTATGCAGGTCGTTGTTGTCGATTTAGAGTGGAACGGCAGCTATTCCAAGAAGGCGCACGGGTATTTTAATGAGATCATCGAGATCGGTGCGGTGAAGCTGGATGAGACGATGCAGGTCGTCGACGAGTTTAATTGCCAGATTCGCCCCGTGGTGAGTAAGAAGCTGTCTACCATTGTCACCGATCTGACCCATATCAGTGCTGAGGAGTTGGAAGACGGCACGACATTTGCGAAGATGATGCGCTGTTTTGCCGCGTGGATCGGTGATAAGCCGACCGCAATTCTCACCTGGAGCACGACCGATTTGTTGGTGCTGATGGAAAATTGCCGTTTCTTTTACGGTAAGCAGGAGATCCCTTTTTTGGGGCATTATATGGATTTGCAGGCGTATGCACAGGCGCGTATGGGGGTTGCTGACGGGCAACAGCTCGGTCTTGCAAAGGCAGGCGAACTGCTTGGCATCCCTGAGGATACCCTGTCCTTGCACCGCGCGCTGGATGATAGTCGCTTGACTGCCCGAATTCTGCAAAAGGTGATCGATCGCCCCTCGTTTGATGTGGCAATATTACCTGTCGATGCGGAGTTTTACCGTCGCATCACCTTTAAAACAACGATCATCAGCGACATTGATAACCCGCTTGTTAAACGCAGTGAGCTCGCATTTGACTGCCCCGTGTGCGGACAAGGGTTGCGCCGCCGCGGGCAGTGGCGGTTTCGCTCGCGCGCGTTCTGCGCGGAGCTTAGTTGCCGCCGCTGTAAAAAGGATTATAACGGACGCGTACAATTCCGCCTTAAATATGAGGGGTTGGAGGTACGTAAGAAGTTAAACGAAAAGAAACCACCCGAAGAACAACCTCAGACGGTAACCGCTGTCGAGGGTTGAACGCGGACTTACCTTTTGACATAGTCTGTCAAGAGGAGGTGGTGCTGATGCGCAGTCGAGGCTTGCGTGCCTATCGCCGCGGACGTATTCGTCTGTGGTGTCGCGTGTTGGCACTGGTGTTGGGGCTGTTAATACTGCTGATAGTATGCCTTATCCGCTGTCGCACGGTGGTGTATGAGTATGCAAAGAGCAGTGCCGCGTGGACAGCGGAGAAAACAACCAACGAAGTGACCTCGCGTGTAATTGCGGAAAAGAGCGAGCGGTGTCGTCAGCTCATTAACGTTGCCTATAACGATGAGCAGATCGTATCTAACGTGCTGGTGGATTCTGCCGGCGTTACGGAGATCAAGACGGCGGTTTCGGTGGCGGTGATGGATGCGCTGACGGATGCAACAAGCGTCACGGTTGGTATCCCGCTCGGTACATTTCTGGGTTTTGACTGGCTGAGCGGATGGGGACCGATCATCTCGGTGCCGATGAGTGCCACGCAAAGCGTGTTTACTTCGATTTCGTCGACACTCGATGATGTGGGTATCAACCAATCCACCTATCGCGTGAACATTCACGTAAAAGTCAATCTTTGGATCGTTACCCCTGCGGGGTATGCAAGCGTGACGGTGGAAAACGATTTTCCCGTCACGGAAATGGTCTTGCTCGGTAAAGTACCGGATAACCTTACCGAGGTGTATGGCGACAGTCAGGATACCATCGGTGAAATATTCGATTACGGAACGATTAACGATTAACGAATATAACAATTAACGGAGTGTATGTGTATGGATAGGCAAATAGCTGCCCGGCGTATTGCTGAATTGCGTGCGCAGATCGATTACCACAGCCGTCGTTATTACGACGAGGACGCACCCGAAATTGAAGATGACGCCTTTGATGCGTTGACAAGAGAACTGCGCGAGCTGGAGGAGCAATATCCTGAGTTTATTACAGCGGATTCCTACACGCAACGCGTGCACGGACAGTTGTCGTCGTTGTTTACCCCGGTGACACATGAAGTGCCTCTCGGCAGCCTGCAGGACGTGTTTTCCGAGGAGGAGGTACGCGACTTTGACCGCCGTGTGCGGGAGACGATCGCCGCGCCGCGGTACGTGGTGGAGCCAAAGATCGACGGATTATCCATCGCCATCGAATACCGTGACGGACGCTTTGTACGCGGGGCGACCCGCGGTGACGGGCAAGTGGGTGAGGATGTATCGGCGAATTTGATGCAGATCACCGCTATTCCCCAGACGCTGAGCGAGCCGATCGGGCGGCTGATCGTGCGCGGCGAGGTGTATATGCCGCGCGAGAGCTTCGCTAATTTGGTTCGCGAGCAGGAGGAGAACGGGGAAAAGGTGTTCAAAAACCCCCGCAACTCCGCCGCGGGCACCCTACGGCAGAAGGACCCGTCCGTTGTC
>JAZOCG010000193.1:0-2318 GCA_045596345.1 Acutalibacteraceae bacterium | reverse complement strand
CATTTACGCGGTGTCACAGGGTATGACCACCTACATTAACACCGTACAAGAGGACACGCTCTCCTCCTACCCCTTGACATTAGAGGAAACGCATACCGATATGGGCTCGTTGCTGATGACCTTTATGGGCAAGGCGGAATCGGCGGGCGATCACCCGCTCGACGGCGTGTATCAGAAAACGATGTTCTACGATATGATCAACGCACTTAACACCGCCGAGACCACAGAGAACGACCTCAAGGCGTTTAAACAATATCTGGAACAAAAACTTGCTGAAAAGCCCGCCGACGGGGAGAAAAACACGCTCGATGAGGCGATAACCGGCGTGCAGTATACCTACGATATGAATATGCAGGTATACACCGAGAACGTTGACGGCACCATCATCCGGTCGGATACGCAGGAACTGCTGCAAGAGCTGCTTATTGAATATTTTGGGATGGATATGTCCTCTATGATGAGTATGGGCGAAGCGTACGGAATGAATACCCAGTTCGCCATCCCCGGCATGTCCTCTGCCGTACTATGGACCGAGATGCTCTCCGCCAAGGACGGCAATCCGATAAACCCCTTGCTGGAAAAGCAGTACGATGTGATTTACGGTGCGTGGCCGAATGAGTATAACGAGGTGATGCTTGTCGTCGACGAACATAACGAAATCGACGATATGACACTGTATGCCCTCGGTCTCAAATCTAAAGAAGATGTCGACGCGCTGGCGGATGCCGCTTTCAACAAAACCGAAACCGAAGTAAAGCAGGAACATTGGACCTTTGAAGAAATTTGCGGAATGAATTTCCGCGTGGTGTTTGCCGCCGACTGTTACATCTACGATGAAAAAAGCGACACCTACACCGATCTGCGCGATTCACAAGCGGGTATGAAATACCTCTATGACAACGGTCTGAACCTCAAGGTGTCCGGCATCATTCGCCCCAATCCCGATGCCGCCTCTGCCATGCTCAACGGTACCATCGCTTACACCAACAAGCTGACGCAATATATCATCGAAAATTCCAAGAATGCTCCCGCCATCAAAGCGCAGTTGAGCGACAATTCCAAGGATATTTTCACGGGACTTCCGTTCAAGGAAAACACCGGCAACCTCTCCGACGAGGAAAAGAAAACGGAGTTTAAGAACTATATTAACGCCCTGAATGTCGACGGCAAGGCACAGGCGTACATTAAAATTCTCTCCATCCCCGCCGAAGAGGAGCTAAACACGATGGTCGCGCAAGCCAAAGGCAACGCCACGCGCGAGCAAGTCGAAGCGACCATGGCGCAGGTGCTCGCCACGCAGATGGGAATGAACGCCGACGAAATCGCAGAGTATCTCACCTCTATGAACGACGAAGACATCGATAAGATGTATACACAGCTCATCACCGAACAGGTCAAGATGCAATATGCCGCCAAGGTCAAGGAGCAGATGGCAAACGCCCCTGCCGCTCAACTTGCAGGTATGCTCGCCGCCGCGATGAATACCTACACCGACAAACAGTTCGCTCTCTACTATGACGAGGTATTGGAATTCTCCGACTCCTCCTATGACAACAATCTCGCCGAGCTCGGCTATGTCAGTCTGGATACCCCCTCCACCATCAACATCTACGCATCCTCTTTTGAGAACAAAGATATCGTAGAGGCGGCGATCACCGACTACAACAACTCGGTTGACGAATTGGCAGAGATCGTCTACACCGACTATGTCGGGCTGATGATGTCCTCCATCACGACCATCATCAATGCCATCACCTATGTGCTCATCGCCTTTGTCGCCATTTCGCTGGTGGTGTCTTCTATTATGATCGGGGTCATCACCCTTATCTCGGTACAGGAGCGCACCAAGGAGATCGGTATTCTGCGTGCCATCGGTGCATCTAAACGGAATGTATCCAGTATGTTTAACGCCGAGACAATGATTATTGGTTTCCTGTCAGGTCTGTTGGGTGTCGGCATTACGTACCTGCTGTGCATCCCAATTAATCTAATCCTCAACTACCTTACAGGCATCCCGAATCTGCGCGCTTATCTGCCGCTCAGCGTTGCGGTTCTGCTGATCACCATCAGCGTCCTGCTGACGCTTATTTCCGGCATCATCCCCTCGCGCAGTGCGGCGAAAAAGGATCCTGTGGTTGCATTACGAACAGAATAAGAGAATAGAATAACGCCCGACAGCATACGCTGTCGGGCGCTTTTAATGTTTGGTTCACGGTTGTGCTTAAACGGGGATTACAGTCTTGCCACACCGCTGTCCTTGGCGGCTTGGGCAACGGCCTTGGCCACCGCAGGGCCGGCAAAGTCGGGGGCCACGCGGG
>JAZOCG010000192.1:0-7746 GCA_045596345.1 Acutalibacteraceae bacterium | reverse complement strand
GCGAAGATCACCGGCACCTCGGGCGGCGACGGCAGCGACAAGAAGCAGCCCGTGCGCAAGACGGCGGCGGACAAGGTCGGGCGCAACGATCCCTGCCCTTGCGGTAGCGGCAAGAAATACAAAAAATGCTGCGGTAGCGGTGCGGCGGTGAATAATTAAGAATGAGATAGCACACACTTGAAATTTTTTTTGGTGTGTGCTATACTCGTTTTAAGAGCAAAATTATACCATTATCATTTTGCGGAGGGATGAATATGAAGACTCATAAGAAGACTTGGTTAGCGTGCTTACTGGCAGTGGCGATGTTGCTGTCGCTTGTGCCGATGTCGGCTTTTGCGGCAGACGATGCCGTGACCGACGAGGACGGGCTGCGTGCCGCCATCGCGAACGGCGGTGAGATCACGCTCGGTGCGGACATTACCATCGCTGAGCCGATCACGGTCAACAAGGATGTGACGATCAACTTTGACGGTCACAAGATCGCCCTGCCTGCCGGTATGAATTATATAGCAGAGGCTGCCTTTATCGTTTCCGGCGCCGATCTGACGCTCAACGGCACCGCAAGTTGGAGCAGCGGCATCAGCTATGCAGGCAGTGGCAGCCTGTTTAAGCTCGTGGGCGTTGCCGACGAGCAGACGACCCTGACGGTCAACGGCGGCGGTTACAGCGCCCATGATAATTGGGACAGCAACGTCGGAGACTTGGTCTATCCGGCCTCTCTGGTCACCTTCGTGACTGCCGATGGCACGGTGCAGCCGAAGGTCGTGTTTAACGAGGGCGCGTTCTCCTCGGCTGTGTTTGACCCTGAACAGGGTTGGGCTGTGCCCACCGGCCCACTTGTCGGTGGCGATGCAGGCAGTTTGACAATTGCCGGCGGTACATACAGTATTGATCCGCAGGAATATATTGTCGACGGTGCGGTGTGCTTCGAGCAGTCGTGGGGGGACGAATGGCAGGTGCTCTCCGTCTCCGAGGAGATGAGCGAGGAGTTCGCCTCCATTCTCAACGACGAGGGTGCGTTCGTCTGTAACCGCTACGAGCCGACCGACGAGGAGGATCAGTTCTATCTATACGACGCGCTGATGATGTATTTCTGGGACGAGGAAGAGGGGCAGAGCTTTACCGTTTACGACGCTACCTACGACGCGGAAGAAAAGACGATGTACTTCTCTATGTTGGATCCTGAAACCGGCGCCATTCTGGAAACGCATAACGTTCCGCTGACGTTTGTCTATGACTCCGCGCTCAAAGCGCAGGTCGATAAGCTGATTGCCGATCTCCCCGAGGGTGTGGAGGTAGGCGGCTGGGTCGAGCCGTATTATTTCGCGGTCAACGATCTGGAACTCATCAACTACTGGCTGACCTGCTCGGAAGAGGTCGACAACATTAATCTGCTCATTAACTACTCTACTGAGTTTAAGAAATTCATCGGCTATAAGAACTTCCGTCTGGATGCCCGTATGGGCGACGGCGATATTTTCTATACCGCCACGGCGGGCATTGCGGAATTCGCCTACAACGGCACGGTTTATGGTGTGAAGGAGTTCGGCGCTCGCGCCGAGCACATCCTGTACGTACCGGAGGATGCCGCGGACGCGGTCGTCGCCGCGCAGGAGCGCGTGGACGCGTATCTCGGCGAGGGCAAGGTAACGCTGGAAAACTGCGGCACGGCGCTGAATGCAATCGAGCATCTGTGCTACGAATACGATTGGGAGTGGCACGAGCAGAACCCCGGCGGCACCTTTGAGGATTACAAGGCGTCGGGCAACTGTCCGCAGATTGACGATGTTGCGGCAGAGACCGGCGTGGAGGGCTTGCTTGCCACCGACGTCTGCGTCAAGACCGAGATCAACGGCGTCACGTATTATATGGTCATCAAGAAGGACGATGACAAGCTCGTGACTCCGTCCTATCAGAACGTGGACGTGAACACCGATATTATCGTGTCGTCCGATGATTCGACCATTCCGCTTGACACGATGCTGGAAATCGAAGAACTCACGGATGGCGAGGCGTACGACAAGATCCTCGCCGCGCTGGATGTGGAGGAAAGCATAACCTTCGACATCAAGCTGCATTCCGGCTCGCTGGGCGAGTATATTACCAAGCTGGAAAACGGGCAGTTTGAAGTGAAGATTCCCATTCCCGAAGAATTTGCGGGTAAGGCGCTGACTGTTTACTACGTCGATGCAAACGGCAAGGTAACCCCGCACGCGGTAACCCCCAAGGATGACTACGCCTCCTTTGTAACAGATCATTTTAGCGCTTATACCTTGGCGGCGGCTGACAACTCGGCTCACGGTCACGCGTATCCCGATAAGTGGGAAAGCGACAAGGATAACCATTGGCACGCCTGCTCTTGCGGCGAAAAGGCAGACGTGGCGGCGCACACCTTCAAGGACGGCAAGTGCACCGTTTGCGGCGCGCTTGCGGCAGACGATTCTACCGAAAGCCCGAAGACAGGCGATTCCGACAGTCGGATGTTCGGCTACGTGCTGGTGCTCGTCGGTGCAGCCTTTATCGTGCTGACGGCAAGCGCCAAGAAACGCGCCGTAGAATAAAGGAAAAAATTACAACAACGTGAAAATAGGTCCGCCGAAAATGGGCCGTTTTCGCAACTCCTTAAATTCGGTAATCTCGATAAGCCTGATACATCGAGGCAAATGTATCGTTCTTTACTTCCATACAACGCAACACCAAAACGGTGTATGGAAACGTGAAACTGCCGAAAAACCCCATACAAAAGCGAGCACCCCACCGTTGCGTGAAAACGCACATTGGTGGGGTGCTTTACTTTTATGGATTAATAAAAAGATCGTTTGAATAACACAAGCGCTTACATTGCCATAAAGTTTGTAAAAAAGGTATTGACAACGTGTGTCTACTGTGGTAGACTAAGTGTAGTCTACAAGGGTAGACAGAAGGAGGGCTAGTTATGAAAGAGATTCCGAAAGTACATGAGGGCGAATACCGCTTTTGCCGCATTTTGTGGGACAACGAACCCATTGCCAGTGCTAAATTGGCACAGCTATGCAATGAGCAGCTGGGGTGGTCGCGCACGACGACCTATACGATCATTCGCCGCCTTTCCGACCGCGGCGTGGTGCAGAATAAGGATGCCATTGTTACCTCGTTGGTGAAAAAAGAGGAGATTCAGCTCAGCGAAATGAATGCGTTGATGGAAAAGACCTTTGAGGGATCTTTGCCGGCATTTATTGCCGCTTTTGCTCGCCGTCAGCGATTGTCTGAGGAGGATGTGGAGGCGTTGCGCCGCTTGATTGAGCAGGGAGGCGAATAAGATGACCGCTGTTTTTTTGCGTTTTCTTAATTTAAGTATCGCCGCAGGGTGGATGTTGCCGGTGGTACTGCTGCTTCGCTTGTGCCTGAAAAAAGCACCTCGTTGGATCACCTGCGTATTGTGGGGCTTGGTCGCTCTGCGACTGGTGCTGCCATTCAGCATCGAAAGCCCTATCAGCTTGATTCCGTCGGCGCAGACGGTGGTAGGCACTGCTGAGACAGATGGGACGGCGCCAATGGTGGATAGCGGTTTGTCGGCAATTGACAAGCCGCTGAACGAATGGTTGCAGACGCCGGTGCAATCGCTCGATTCGCAGAGCCATTCCGCGCAAGAAGGCAATGCGGATTCCACGCCGGAGACACCTACCGCACCCGCCGTGCCGGATGCGACGGTTACCCCTACGCCAACGGTGTCCCGAGCGCAGCGCATTTTAAACGTTGCTACCTACGGTTGGTTGACGGGCGTTGGTTTGATGCTGCTGTATGAACTCATCAGTGTCTGGCGTGTGCGTCGCCGTGTGCTGGACGCGGTGCGCCTGTGCGATAACATCTGGCAGAGTGAACGGGTAGCCTCTCCGTTTATCTTCGGTTTGTTTCGTCCGCGCATTTACATACCATATGGGCTGGAAGAGCCGATGTTGGCACAAGTGCTCGCGCATGAGCGCGCCCACCTGCACCGCCGCGACCATTGGATCAAGCCCTTTGCGTTTACGTTGTTGGCGGTGTATTGGTATAATCCGCTGCTGTGGATAGGGTATGTTCTGCTTTGTCGGGACATCGAGGTGGCTTGCGACC
Source organism: Acutalibacteraceae bacterium (assembly GCA_045596345.1). Lineage (GTDB taxonomy): Bacteria > Bacillota > Clostridia > Oscillospirales > Acutalibacteraceae > UBA5905. Next base: position 3,654 of record JAZOCG010000192.1, on the reverse strand, counting down.
AGCGCGTGGTGCGGAGCCTGTCGGAGAGCAGTCGCCGTCAGTATGCCGCCGCTTTGTTACAGTGCGGTGTGGAGCGTCGCTCCATCGCTGCCTGCCCGTTGGCTTTTGGTGAGGTGAGCATCAAACAGCGCATTAAGTCGGTGCTCAGCTACCGCAAGCCGCTGTTGTGGGTCATTATCGCTTCGCTGGTGGCGTGTGCCGCGGCGGCGGTGTGTTTGCTGACCGTACCTAACAACAAACCGAAGGATAACGAGGATTCGTTGGTTGTCCTCAGTTCGCAGGAAATCAAGCCCAATCAACAGAATTGTTTTTACGGCAACGATATCGATGGAAGTATCACAGAGGGTGGTCCCGATTGGCTGTGGGCGCATGCGGAGAACCCCAATGACCGTAAGGGCGAAACCGACATTCCTTTGGTGTTGACCGACTCCAAAGCGGCGTTTGATGAGCTGATCGAGGCGCTGGAGGGCCCGATGCAGTACGGTATGCACAACTGGTTTGCGTTGGATACATACGATGCGTCCTTCTTCGAGGATAAAGCGGTCGTGTGGCTGTTCGTCCCCGGCTATAATTTGGGAAGCTATACCTGCTCGGTTGCCCTGGAAGAAACGAACGAAGGCTTGCGCTATGCGGTGTCGCTGGAGTATAAGAGTACGTCAATGTTTGATCCGTCGCCCGATCGTTGTCAGTATTTGATGCTGTTTGAAGTGGAGCGAGACGTGGTTGAGCAGGCAGGCAGCCTGTCCACCCGTCACGAAAGTGTGCCCATCGACGTGCCTGCGGAAGAGGGCGATATGACATGTTATTCTTTGGGCAACGTTGATCTGGATGGCGACGGCGAGAAGGAGAGTATTCGCGTTTTCCTTGCCAAAAATTCTACGGATTACGCGTTTATGGTCGTATGTAAAGCGGATGGAACGCCCATACTTCGTGAAAGTATCCAGCATCAATATTACAGTCTATGTTATCTTGTACCGCAGGAAGACGGTTCGTCGCTGTTGTTGTTTGTGGAGGCGAACAACTCCGCAAACTACCCCAGTGAAGCTTTTGGCGTTTTGTCTTTAAAAGACGGTGTGCGGACCGTTGTGGATTATAGTTCAGAAGGAAGTGTGTATGGCTTATTTAGTTTTCAACATTTGATTCCGTATGTGCAGTCGCTGTCCGACTGGATGGAAAACGCGCAACTGCTGTATGCGTGTGAAGATGGCGACTTGTATCATGGTGACGAATTGGGGAAAGCGCCCCGTTATACGCCGCTTGCCTTTTTAGATCCGTATCGTAACAGCGGCGACGATACCTTGCAGGATATATTCGAGAACGTTCTCGACTCGTATCAAGCAGAGACTTTGGCGACGATGGAAATGGATTTAGACGGAGTCGGCGAAAAGGAGTCTTTGTCGGTGATGCGTTATATACCATACGGTATCGATCGATTTGATGTGTTGGTGAGAAACGCCGATGCATCGATTCTTACCAGCTTCAATCTCGATTTGAGCTTCGAAGCAGATGGGGATCGTAGCGCGTCTTTCTATCTGGTCAAGGATGAGACAGGGAAAGAATCGTTAAAGATGGTAACGCTGCGGAGTGATGGCTCTTACTACGTGGGCGACGTGACGATCTCCGGTGTGGGAAGTCCCCGTGCTATGACTTCGGCTCAATGGTCGGATTATACGAAGAAAACCGATGCCGAATTGCAGTTTTACATTCAGGGGATGGGCGTGTATTTTCCCGAAGATGTCTTCTCCTACGACACCTATGATGAATTATTGAAGAGAGAGTAGGGGATGCACCGGATTTGTACATTGCCTATCGCGATTTGGATGGTGACGGTGATCGGGAGCTGTTGCTCCTTGAAGGCACTAAGTTGACCGTTTATACGGTGGGGGCGACCGGTATACGACAGGTAGCCGAGAATGAGATGTACACTGCCACGTCGCGCTTTTTGGATTCCGGTGACGCGAATTATCCGGGCTTGATCTATTTTTGCGTGGGCGGCGGTAAAGAACAGTGCTATTATCTCTCGTTGGATAATGTCATAAACAGGAAATTCGTTTTGATACCCGTTTGGTCGAAAGATATTGCCGACAAGGAGTCCATCGAAATACTGACCGACTCCACTACGCTGTACACGCTATCCCGTGAAGCGTATGAAAAAGATAACGATATCGATTTTAGTCTTTACGTACCGCAGGCTTAGAGCGTTGGGTAACGAGGCGAAAACCGAGAGCCTTCGACTATCGTTTAAATGTTCCGTTTGTACGTGGCGATTGGCTATCCGTGAAAATTATGTATTGAAAAAGCAGCAACAATGCGATATAATGTTTCTGTTGTATTAACTCTGTTGTATTTTAGGTTTTAAGGAGTAAAGGGAACATTATGAAATTAGGTATTGTCGGGTTGCCGAACGTCGGCAAATCCACATTGTTTAACGCCATCACCAACGCAGGGGCGCAGAGCGCCAATTTCCCGTTCTGCACCATCGACCCCAACGTGGGCGTAGTGGCGGTGCCGGATAAGCGGCTGGACACGCTGTGCGCGATGTACACGCAGGGAGATAAGGTGCCGCCCATCGTGCCGGCGGTGATTGAATTCGTTGACATTGCCGGCTTAGTCAAGGGCGCCAGCAAGGGCGAGGGACTGGGCAACAAATTCCTTGCCAACATCCGCGAGTGCGATGCGATTGTGCACGTGGTGCGTTGCTTTGAGAATATGGACATCATCCATGTTGAGGGTAGTATCGACCCTCTGCGCGATATTGAGACCATTGATTTGGAACTCATCTTCTCGGATATGGAGATGGTGGAGCGCCGTATGGCGCGCGTGAGCAAGGACCTTAAAGGCGATAAGAGCCTGCAAAAGGAGCTGGATTTCCTAAAACGTCTGTACGCGGTATTGGAGGGTGGCAAGCCTGCTCGTTCAGTCGAGTGTGACGAGGACGAAACGGCGATGCTCGGCAATATGGCGCTGCTGACCTCCAAGCCCATCATCTACGCCGCCAACCTCAGTGAGGAGGATTTCTCGGGCGGTGAGCCGACGGGCAACGAGCATTATCAAAAGGTCGCGGCACTGGCCGCCTCGCAGGGGGCGGAGGTGCTTCCCATCTGCGCGCAGATGGAGGCGGATATTGTGGATATGGACGCCGAGGAAAAGTTACTGTTCCTGTCCGAACTGGGACTTGACCATTCGGGTCTTGATCGGCTGATTCAGAAGAGCTATCACCTGCTTGGCTTAATTTCTTTCCTCACGGCAGGCGAGAAAGAGGTGCGCGCATGGACCATCCACAAGGGCTGGAAAGCCCCCAAGGCGGCAGGGCGCATCCACACCGATTTCGAGCGCGGTTTTATCCGCGCGCAGGTCATTGCGTATGATGATTTGGTGGCGAGCGGCTCCCTTGCCGCGGCGCGCGGCAAGGGACTGGTGCGCACCGAGGGCAAGGAATACGTCGTGCAGGACGGCGATGTGGTCGAGTTCCTGTTTAACGTATAACGCACATCACCGCAATGCGGAGCCTGTTATAGGGCGTGTTGCGATGTCCCCGAATTGTTGGCGCAATTTTAGGGTTTTGAACAAATAAACAAACAGCCGAGGGCAGTTCGAATGAACTGCCCTCGCCTGTTTTTGCTATGTCCCGGAATGTTTTTTTGAAATATTCTA
>JAZOCG010000191.1:0-3486 GCA_045596345.1 Acutalibacteraceae bacterium | reverse complement strand
TGCTTGCAGATTATCCGCAAGTTTCTTTGCCACTGCCTGACACAAGCCGTACGTGCTCGCCACCGTCGGATCGGTGACCGTAATCGCCATGGAATACCCCGCACAGTAGTTGATCATCTCGCCACGCTGTGCGTACCAATATGCGCGGTCGGATACCTCGGGGACCTTCTCCCCACCCGACAGCTCTGCAATCATCGCATCATACACCGCGGTGGTGGCATTTTCCATACTCACCGACACACTGCGTAAACTATCCGCAGACGAATAGATCACCCACGTGCCATCCTCATACGGGTCGGACGCGGTCATTGGTACGCCGATAATGGTGCTCACCTCATCCGCCGATAAGCGGTCGGTGATGGCAATATCCAACGGCGGGGTAATATCGGGCAGATAATCGCTCGGCGCAAGATCCTCGCCGTCCTTACCCTTGCCGCATGCGGTAAAACTCATCAGAAGCACCGCCGCTAACAATAACGAAATCCATCTGCGTTTAGTCATATTCTCGCAACCTTTCCGAAATTTTGACGAATTATGTTTTTGCTCTTTTCACGGATAACTTTTTGTGATATGATAAGGAATGTATCAAACGATAAAGGAGACACACCGCTATGTCGGATGTTTTTTCTGCCGGCGTTCAGCCCGGGGGCTTAAATACCTCACAAGAGATCAAGATCCTGCTGTGCTATATGCTGCACACCGTCAACTGCCCAATGGCACGCGACGAGGTCACCGACATTATTGTCGGCGGCGGGATGGCGAATTATTTTGACACCGAGGACGCGATCGAGGAATTGTTGCGCCTGCAACACCTCGTCACCGACGATAAGCGCAACATCGCCACCACCGTCACGGGCAGTCAGATCGGGGACTCGCTATCGATGCGCATCCCCTACACCTTACGCGAGCGATCGGTCGCCGCCGCCTTGCAGCTGCTCAAGCGTAAAAAGGTCGAGCAGGACAACAAAGTGGACATTTGCCGTCTGGACGATGGCGGCTGCCAGGTGACCTGCACCGTGCTCGATCAGGACAAGCCCTTATTGTCGGTTACCCTGCGTGTCGCGGACGAGCATCAGGCAGCGCAGATCAAAGAGCATTTCCTCACCGATCCGTCCTTCCTCTACCGCGCAAACCTCGCGGTGCTGGCAGGCGACGCGAGCCTGCGCCGCGCAGGCACACAGCTCGTCATCAAACTGTAAATCTATTATAGCACACCCGCGTGCGAATTACCACACCAATTTTCAAAGGAGTATCCCCTATGCGTATGCGCCGCAAAAAGAACCTCGACAGTCGGATGGAAGTCTGCGCCGAGCGTGTCACCAACATTCTCGTCAAGGACCGCCGTTTTGATGCGACCGACGACGATACCCTGCTGGATTATACCGCCATCTTCGGCAACGACCACCCCGTGCATCTGGAGATCGGGTGCGGCAAGGGCGGTTTCATCTGCGAGATTGCCGCGCGCCACCCTGAGGTGAATTTCCTCGCGGTGGAGAAATACGGCAACGTCCTCGTCACCGCGATCGAAAAGGCGCGCGCGATGGGGCTTGACAATATCTGGTTTTTGTGGGGCGACGCGGAATATCTGCCGCGTTTCATCCCCGCGGGGAGCATCGAGGCGTTGTATCTCAACTTTTCCACCCCGTTCCCCAAGGCGCGTAGTGCGGTACACCGCCTCACCCACGGACATTTTCTCACAATGTACAAGGGACTGCTCACCCCCGATGCGCGCGTGATACAGAAGACCGACGACCGCGGATTTTTCCAGTTCTCGCTCGAGCAGTTTTCGCAGACGGGCTACACCCTACAGCAGGTATCGCTTGACCTGCACGCCGACGATTACCCCGACAATATCATCACCGAATACGAGCGCAAGTTTATGGAGCAAGGCTTGCCGATCTATCGGTTGGAAGCGACGGTGTAAGCATACACGGGGCAAAGATGTCAAATAAACAAAAAATTTTGCATGTTGCACCTGTACAGGTGCAACATTTTTTATTATCGTTATATAATCGCTGTTAAGAGGTGATGATATGACAAAACACAACATAAGCGGACCACGTATTCTGGAAGAACGACAACGGCAAGGACTTACACGAAAGGCATTGTTAGCCAAAGCAGAAGTCTACGGTCTTAAAATGAGCCCACGCACGCTTTCTTTATTGGAAAGGCAAAAACGCGTGGTGTATGATAAAGAGCTTATCGTACTGTCCACTGTGTTGAATGTTTCTATGGACTGGTTGTTAGGGCTGGAATAAACAACAGGCGAGCCACTCGTTTGAGTGGGTCGGCTGTTTTCATTTCTTCAGTTCCAGCGTGCGCTCGTATGCGGCGGTGACCGCGCCCATCGCGGTCGCGCGGAACGCGCCGTCCTCTAATGCGTGCACACCCGCGATGGTCGTACCGCCGGGGCTGCATACCGCATCCTTCAGATCGCCGGGATGGCGACCCGTCGCCAACACCATCTGTGCCGCGCCGAGTGCCGTCTGCGCGGCAAGCTCCAACGCCTGTGCGCGCGGCAAACCGCACTCCACACCGCCGTCGGCGAGTGCCTCAATGAACAGGTACACAAACGCAGGACCGCAACCCGACACCGCGCTCGCGGCGTCGATACGCGTCTCATCGATCTCACATAACCGTCCCGCCGCTGACAGCATCTCGGTAAATGCCGCGGTCTGCTCGGCGGTGACGTCCGCCGTTGCGGTGTAGAGGATCATCCCCTGTCCCACCGCCACGGGGGTGTTCGGCATAATGCGGATGATGGGAGCCTCCACCCCCGCCATCGTGCGGATCGCCGCCGTGGACAGTCCCGCCGCCATACTGACGAGCAGGGGCGTTTCTTTCCGCTCGGCGAGCGGCAGGGTGGCAAGCACGTCCGCCATCATCTGCGGCTTGACGCCGAGGAAGATCACGTCACACTCGCGCGTAACGGTCACGTTGTTGCTCACCTTTGCGCCGAGCTCATCCGCGAGCGCAGTAACTTTGTTCACACAAGGGTCAGCGAGATATACATTCGCGCCGCCGATCGCCTTTGCCACCGCCGTCGCCAGTGCGCCGCCCATATTGCCTGCACCGATAAATCCGATTTTCATCTCTATTCCTCCTATCAGCGCGTTTGCCCGTCACCGCTGATGACGTATTTATAGGTCGTCAATTCTTCCAAGCCCATCGGACCGCGTGCGTGCATCTTCTGTGTCGAGATGCCCATCTCACACCCTAGCCCGAATTCCCCGCCGTCGGTGAAGCGGGTAGATACGTTGACGTACACCGCCGCAGAGCCCACCGCCGCAGTAAAACGCGCGGCGTTCGCCTCATCGGCAGTTACGATCGCCTCGCTGTGCATCGTCGAGTGCGCGGCGATATGCGCGATCGCTTCCTCCACGTGCGCGACCACGCGGACAGCGAGGATATAATCCAAAAATTCGGTGTCAAAATCCGCTTCACTCGGGGATGCCGTCAATAACGGTCGCCGCCGCCGCGTCTAAT
>JAZOCG010000190.1:0-2870 GCA_045596345.1 Acutalibacteraceae bacterium | reverse complement strand
GCGATGACGGAGTCGTCATTATAATACCCTGTGCCGAAAATGGGGCTTGTCCGCCACGCTTTGAGCGAGGAAAACAGGTCGTCCAAACGGATGAAGAAGGAATCGGTGTTCATTTTATCTTTTAACAGAATGATCGCAATCGCCGCGACGGTCACACACACCACGGGAACGACCACCATCTTAACCCGCCGCCACAAAATCGTGCGGGGAGTGGTGATGAGGTATTGCAGACCGAACACCACCACCGCGATGAGGATCGCTTTGGTGGAATAGGTGGTGAGGATCGCGGCGCACAACACACCGATACGCCACAGACGCGCTTTGTTCCGCAGGAACATCTCGGTAGCGAGTGCGAATATGAGGAACACCGCGAAGCCGGGGGCTTCGGTGAATATGCCGCAGTTGCGCACAAGGTGTAACCCGAAGATGTCCACCGTCTGTGCTTCATAATAGAGATGATAATAGGTGGTGCAGGTGCGGGTCTCGCTCGCCCAGAAATAGGTGGTATCCCGCGCGCCGGGCAACAACCCGAGGCAGGTGCCGAACACGTAGCAGACAAGCGACACGACCGTGAGCACCAGCACGATGTCTGCCAGTTTATACAGCAGTCCAAAAGCGGCGTTCTTTTCATCGCACAGACCGACGTACAGCGTCAGCAGTATTAGCGGCGCAACGAAATACAGCAGATACCGCGCAACGTTAAAGCGTGACATCGCCAAATACACCGCGAGCAGTGCGGCGACGATCACCAGCCGCCGCCATCGCGGGGCTTTAATGACCCGCATACGCAGCACCAGCATCACCGCGAGCAGTGGATAGGCGAACCGCAAAAACGTGTTGCTTTTCGCGGGGACAAACAGTGTCCACATACTCGAATATAACAGCACCAACATCATCAGCAGGTATTCGAGCAGGGTGAGAATATTCACTTGTTTGGGAAGCCCCTTTAAGCGAATGCTCATACGTGTCACCTTAACGTCAGATTTGTTTTGCCGCCTCTTCTGTCGCGCGGCGCATAAAGTCGCCGCTACGCAGGCGCACACCGTACGCGGTCGCCTGTGCGACCATACGGCGGTAATCGTCTTCGGTCAGCGTGTCGAACAGCGCGGGCAGTTCCTCGAGCGAGTCCACCGCCAGCCCCAGCCCGTTTTCCACGATGAAGGGGGCAAGTGCCGCCTGTTTCCATATAATAACGGGGAAACCCGCTGCGAGATACAGCGAGGTCTTGTGTGGGTTGTTGATACGCAGGTATTCACCCGTCTGTCCCGCGCAACGGTCGATGGCGGGTCCGTCCCAGATCAGCCCGAAATTGCCCGCAAGATGCTGCGGCAGTTCGTCGGGAGGGAACGCTCCGCGATAGGTGATGGACGGCGAAGCCTTGTCGGCGGAAAAGTGTCCGCCGTAGAGGTTGATGTGCAGATCGCCGCCGAGCTCGCCGAGCTTGTACACGTAGGCGGATTTTTCGGGGTCAAGGTTGCCCGCGACAAACACCGTGCGGGTAAATTTCTCGTCTGCGCCCGCGATCTCGCCGTTGTAGAGATAGTCAAAGATGCCGAGCACCGTCATCTTATCCGCGGGCACGCCGTGACTCTCCTGCAGACGCGCTTTCATCGCCTCGTTGTGCACGATGATGCCGGCGGCGGTGTCGAATAACTGCTTTTCTATCGGCAACAGGCGCGCCGCCTTTTCCGGAAAGCGCAGGGACTCGACGTCGTGGATGATCAGCACCGCGTTCAGCCGCCGTGCCGTGATGACGCGACAGATCGCGGGTAAAAATTTCTCGTTAAAAAAGCTGTAGATCGGGCATTGGATATACAGCGACGCACCCTTGGGCAGGCGGTAAAGCCGTCCTAACAGACGCAAAAAGGTCGGAATTTTGTCGAAACGAAATCGTTCCTTGACCGTCAGGTCGATGAGCTGCGGCAGGGCGGTGCGCACGTCGTTCTTCGCTTTGAAGCCCGCGTTAAAGATGTCCTGCGGCAATTCGGTCAGCAGATACCCGTTCATACGGCAGCCTCCTGTGTGTTTTCCAGCAGTGCCTGCAACGCGGCAACCTGCGTATCGATATCGTAACCCGCGGCGGCAATGTCCGCACGGCGGTCGGCACGCGGCTGACGCGCCGCGTCAAGCAGAGCCTTTGCCCAGACCTCCTCGCCCGCGTCAAGCGGCAGATAGGTCAGGCGATCGGTGATCTTAGCTTCCGGTGAGATGGTGTCGGACGCGACGGTGGGCAAGCCCGCCGCCTGTGTTTCCACCAACACGACAGGTAACCCCTCAAACAGCGAGGGCAGAGCGAATGCGTCCATTCCCTGCATCAGGCGGGGCACATCCTTTCGCACGCCTGCGAAGATCACCGCATCATCCAGTCCGAGTGCGTGTGCCTTCTCTTTGAGCATCGCCTCGTCCTCGCCCTGTCCGATGATGAGCAGGCGAGCGGTCGGCTCAATGGCGTATGCGCGATGGAAAATATCTAACAGAAACCCTTGGTTTTTCTGAAAATGCAGACGCCCGACGTGACCGATGACCAGGTTGTCGGTCAGTCCGAATTCCTCGCGCGCCGATTGCCGCGTCGCCTCGTCGAAGGCAAAGGGCGCGCAGTTAATGGCGTTGTGGATCTCGCGATAGCGGTCGCTCGCGAGGATGGCGGGGGAATAGAAGAACTCGCCCGCCAGACGTGAGCACGCCCAGAAATCGGTGGCGTAACGCGCGATGGTGCGTTTATTGAATTGGTGCAACAGCCCGCGCAAGGGGCTGTCCATATTCTGTGAGTTGTGGCTGTGAATGATACGGCGAGGGATGCCGTATTTTTTCGCCATTTTGAGATAATCGATGTTCGCCAGGCTGCAGGTGTTGAGCCATACCGCCTGATA
>JAZOCG010000189.1:0-5840 GCA_045596345.1 Acutalibacteraceae bacterium | reverse complement strand
GGCGTTCAATCAAGTGAACGTCTATCGGCAAACGGGCGGTTATCGCACACGCGGCGGACAGGGCGCGGATGCCTGCGACATCTGCACCACCCTGTACTGTGCCGACTGCTGTTGCGAATGTATGGGCGGCGATTTCATCCGCTGTTGTTAAGTTTTATGCGCCGCCGTGATTATATCACGGCGGCGGTTTTCACAAATAATGTAGGGGCGGGCGTCCTCGACCGCCCGTCGTAGATCGCACGAACCTTTACGGGGCGATGTGAGCATCGTCCCCTACATCCTTATCCAAGAGGGGGTAATTCCTTGAATAAACGAAACGGCACGAGGATCGCCTTTTGCGGTATCGCCGCGGCATTATCGCTCGTCATTCTGCTGATGACCATTGTCCCCATCACCGAGATCAGCCTTGCCGCTCTCGCGGGACTTATCAGCATCCCCGTCATCGTGGAATGCGGACGCAAATACGGGCTCGCTGTCTATGCGGTGGTGAGTCTGCTTGCGCTGCTGCTCATTCCAACCATCGAAGGTAAAGCACTGTATATCGGCTTCTTCGGCTACTATCCCGTGCTCAAATCCGCACTGGAAAGCCGCCGTCTGCCGCGTGTCGCGGAATGGGGCATAAAACTCGCGATCTTTAACGTCGCCGTCATCTCCGCCTATTGGCTGATGCTGACGGTGTTTTCCCTGCCCGCGGACAGCTTTACCATCGGCGGGGTCTTCCTGCCGTGGGTGTTCCTGCTGATTGGCAATATCGTTTTTTTCCTTTATGATTGGTGCCTGACGGGACTGGTCACCAAGTATATGTGTGCGTGGCAACCGCGGGTGCGACGGTTGTTTAAATTTTAATTTTGCAAGTTTTAGGTTTCGTCTTGCATTTTTGTGCTTTGTGGGTTAAAATAGACACACAACACGCGCGGACCACCGCAAAGGAGAGAATCGTTGTATGAAAGGCAATCTCATCGGTCTCATCAGCGAACACGAACAGGATTTCTCAAAGGGGCAACGTCGCATCGCGCAATTTATCACCGAGCATTGCGACGAGGCCGCTTTTATGACCGCACTGCGCCTCGGCGACGAGGTCGGGGTGAGCGAATCCACCGTCGTACGTTTCGCCGCCGAACTCGGTTTTGACGGCTACCCGCAACTGCAAAAAGCGATGCAAGAGCTCATCCGCAGTAAACTCACCATCGTCGAGCGGTTGGAGGTTACCCGTGCGCGTATGGACGAGGAAAATCTTCTGCGTAACGTCGCGACGGGCGACATCAACAACATTCGCCGCACGATGGAAGAAATCGACGAAACGACCTTCTTCGAAGCGGTGGACACACTGGTAAACGCCCGTCAGATCTACGTGTTCGGCGCGGGCAGTTGCAAGGCACTGACCAGTTTCTTTACCCATTATCTCAAAATGCTGCTCGGCGGGCGGGTGCAGATGCTCACCGCTTCCAGCCAGAGCGAGATCTTTGAGGAGATGCTGGACATCAGCGAACAGGACGCCGTCATCGGCATCAGCTTCCCCCGCTATTCCAGCAAGGCGGCAACCACCTTACACTACGCCCAGTCCAAGGGCGCGGGGGTCGTCGCCATCACCGACAGCCGCCTGTCCCCCATCGCGCCCTACGCGACGAGTCTGTTGCTCGCGCACAGCGATATGGCATCGGTGGTGGACTCGCTGGTCGCACCGATGAGCATCATTAACGCCCTCATCGTCGCGATCTCTCTGCGCACGATGGATCAGAACCGCGGTAAGCTCGAAGAGCTCGAGCATCTGTGGAATACCTATAAGGTGTATGAAAAAGTGGATGAAACGGAGAACGCTTAACCGATGAACGTGCTGATAATCGGTGGTGGCGCGGCGGGTTGTATCGCCGCGGGTGCCGCCTCCCGAAACGGTCACACCGTGACTGTGATTGAACGCAATCCCCGCCCCGCGCGTAAGGTGATGATCACCGGCAAAGGGCGTTGTAACGTTACCAACAACTGCACCGTGGATGAGTTCATCGCCCACGTACCGGAGAACGGACGCTTTCTGTACAGTGCCCTCACCGCCTTCACCCCGCAGGATATGATGGCTCTGCTCGAGGATGCGGGCGTCCCGCTCAAGACCGAGCGCGGCGACCGCGTGTTCCCTGTATCGGACAAAGCGGTGGACGTGGTCGACGGCATTGTCGGCTACGCCAAAAAGGGCGGCGCGCGCTTTATCGAAGGGCGCGCCACCGCTCTGCGCATCGAGGACGGTGCGGTGATCGGCGTGACGCTCGAGGACGGGCGCACACTCGACGGTGATGCCGTCATCGTCGCGACGGGCGGCTGTTCCTACCCCCTCACAGGCTCGACAGGAGACGGCTACACCCTCGCCAAACAGGCGGGACACACCATCATCCCTCCTCGCCCCTCACTCGTCGCACTGGAAAGTCCCGACGTGTTCTGCCTCGATATGCAGGGGCTGTCGCTCAAAAACTGCGGACTCACCGTCAAAGATAACGTGACAAACAAGATCATTTACTCCGATCTTGGTGAGATGCTGTTCACCCACTTCGGCGTGAGCGGACCGATGGTGCTCAGTGCGAGCGCGCATATGCGCCAGATGGCGGCGGGACGGTATACCTTGTGGATCGACTGGAAACCGGGGCTTTCCGCCGAACAACTCGACGCGCGTATCCTGCGGGATTTCACCGAGCGCAGTAATATGGATATCGGCAACGCTCTCGGCAAACTGCTTCCCCGTCTGCTCATCCCCACCATCCTGCGCCTGTCACAGATCAACACCGCCAAAAAGTGTAACGCCGTCACCAGAGAAGAACGTCTGCGCCTACGGGATCTGATCAAGGCAATGCCCGTGCGGGTGGACGGGTTCCGCCCCATCGCGGAGGCGATCGTCACCGCGGGCGGCGTGTCCGTCAAGGAAGTGAACGCCCGCACGATGGCGTCCCGTCTGGTCAGCGGCTTGTATTTTGCCGGCGAGGTGTTGGACGTCGATGCCTACACCGGCGGGTTTAATCTGCAAATCGCCTTCTCCACCGGCTATGCCGCCGGTAATCAATTATAAGGACGTGATTTTATGTCTTATGCTATCGCCATCGACGGTCCCGCGGGTGCGGGTAAAAGCACCATCGCGAAATTTCTCGCCAAAGAACTCGAACTGATCTATGTCGACACAGGTGCGCTCTACCGCGCCATCGGGTATTATATGGTCGAGAACGGCGTATCTATTGAAGACGACGACGCGGTGATCGCCGCACTCGGCGGTGTGCGGGTGTCCCTCGCACACGTGGACGGGGTACAGCGTGTCTTTGTCAATGACGCGGACGTCAGCGACCGCATCCGCACCCCGCAGATCTCGATGGCGGCATCGCGTGTATCCGCTATCCCTGCGGTGCGTGCGTTCTTACTGCAATTACAGCGCGACATCGCCGCGACCCATTCGGTGATTATGGACGGGCGGGATATCGGCACCACCATTTTGCCGAATGCCGACGTCAAGATCTTCCTCACAGCCTCACCCGAGGCACGCGCCGAGCGGCGGTATAAGGAACTCATCGAAAAGGGCGAGAACGTCACCTTCGATGAGGTGCTCACCGATATGAAAAAGCGCGACTTCGACGACGCCCACCGCGCCGCATCCCCTCTGCGCAAAGCGGAGGACGCCATCGAGGTGGATACGGGCGATCTCACGCTGGAAGAGTCCATCGCCGCAATGAAAGCGGTCATTTTAGAAAATCTGGGAGAGTAACTATGCCTGTTAAACTCGCAAATAGTGCCGGCTTCTGCTTCGGCGTGAATAAGGCGGTCAATCGCGTGCACGAACTGCTGGACGCGGGCGAGACCGTCGCTACCCTCGGTCCCATCATCCACAACCCACAGGTGGTGAATGACCTCGCCGCCCGCGGTGTGACCATTGTCGACGACCCCGCCGATACCCCCGAGGGCGCAACACTGGTCATCCGCTCACACGGTGTTCCTCGCTCAACCTACGAGGCGATTGATCGCCTTGGGGTCAAATGCAGCGATGCGACCTGCCCCTTCGTCGCCAAAATTCATCGCATCGTCGCCGAACATTCCGCGGCAGGCAGTGCTGTGCTCATCGCGGGGGATGCGACCCATCCCGAGGTGCTCGGCATCCGCGGTCACTGCGTCGAAAACGATGACGAAGCCACGGTATTTGTGTTCAGCAACGAAGATGAATTAGAAAGTTGCCTAAAAAACAACCAATTTTTGACAAATGCTTCGTGCATTTTGGTGGCACAGACTACCTTCAATACTAAAATGTGGGAAAAATGTGCAAAAATTGCAAAAAAACACTGTACAAATCTCCAAATATTTGATACAATATGTAATGCGACTGCCGAGAGGCAGCGTGAAGCCATCGCCCTCGCACAAGAATGCGATCAGATGGTGATCGTCGGAGGAAAGGAAAGCTCCAACACAGCAAAGCTATGCGCTGTCTGCTCTCCCTACTGCCCCACCCACTGGGTCGAGACGGTGGACGAGCTTAAACGCGACTGCTTTGCGGCAGGTCAGACCGTCGGTCTGACCGCGGGCGCATCCACCCCCGCCGATATTATAAAGGAGGTACATTGCACTATGTCCGAAGTCATCAACAACGAAACCCTGGAAACTAAAATCGAAAACAATGAGGAGATGAGCTCTGAAGAGTTTGCCGCCGCTGTGGATGCGACTCTGCAGAACGCCACTGATGATAAAGTCCGTGGGTTGGTCGTGGCTATCGCGCCCAACGAGGTTCAGGTAGAAGTCATTGGCCGCAAGCAGACCGGTTATATCCCCGCTGTCGAGCTGTCCAACGACCCCAATGCCGTTCCCGCTGATCTGGTGAAGATCGGTGATGAGCTTGAGCTGCTCATCATGCGCACCAACGATCAGGAGGGCACCATCCTGCTGTCCAAGAAGCGCGTTGACGCGCTCAAGGGCTGGGAGACCATCGTCAACGCGGAAGCCGAAGGCACCGTACTCGACGGCACCGTCGTCGAGGTCATTAAAGGCGGCGTGCTCCTCGTCACCAACGGCGTGCGCGTGTTCGTGCCCGCTTCGCAGGCATCCGTCAACCGTATGGAAGACCTCAGCCCGCTGAAGGGTCAGAATGTCCAGCTCAAGATCATTGAGGTCAACAGCCACCGCCGTCACGCGGTCGGCTCTGTGCGTCAGGTCGCGCAGGCGGCTCGCAAGGAGCTCGAGGAGAAGTTCTGGGCACAGGCCGAAGTCGGTCAGGAATACACCGGCGCGGTCAAGTCCCTCACCTCTTACGGCGCATTCGTCGATCTGGGCGGCGTGGACGGTATGGTCCACATCTCCGAGATGTCCT
This sequence comes from Acutalibacteraceae bacterium, assembly GCA_045596345.1. Taxonomy (GTDB): domain Bacteria; phylum Bacillota; class Clostridia; order Oscillospirales; family Acutalibacteraceae; genus UBA5905. The sequence goes on along the minus strand of JAZOCG010000189.1, from coordinate 520 downwards.
GGAGCCGCATCAAGCATCCCTCCGAGGTGATGAATGTCGGCGACACCGTCACCGTCTTCATTAAAGCTCTGGATGCCGAGAAGAAGAAAATTTCCCTCGGCTACCGCAAGGCGGAGGATAATCCGTGGGAGATCTTCAAGGCGCAGTACCCGATCGACAGCACCGTCACCGCGAAGGTCGTCGGTATGACCGCATTCGGTGCGTTCGCGCAGATCCTGCCCGGCGTGGACGGTCTCATCCACATCTCGCAGATCGCCAACCATCGCGTTGAGAAGCCGCAGGATGAGCTGCAGATTGGTCAGGAGGTCGAGGCGAAGATCACTGCCGTCGACTACGAGCGCAAGCGCATCAGCCTGTCCATCCGCGCCCTGCTGCCTGAGGAGGCTCCCGCCGTCGAGGAAGCTCCCGCCGCCGAAGAGGCTGTCGAGGAGGCCCCCGCTGAGGAAGCTGCCGAATAATCCAAATAGGCAACTGGCGACTTAAAAGCGTTCTTTTGCAAAAAAGCGTTTGCTTCTCCATC
>JAZOCG010000188.1:0-3074 GCA_045596345.1 Acutalibacteraceae bacterium | reverse complement strand
AAAGCCAAAAAGCCCAGCAGCACCCGCAAATATGAGTGCCCCGAGTGCGGGTTGTCTGTTCGTGCCACTCGCGATGTAGAAATCGCTTGCATTGAGTGTTGCGACAAAATGGATATGTTCGTGCGCCTTGTCAAAGTCAGTTAACCCATCGCCCCCAGCCGCTTGCGGTTGGGGGCTTTGTGCTTCCTGCCGCCGCGCCGCCTTTTCCTGTAATCGCCTTTCATAGGGAATTGCGAGCGAAAAAAACTACCCGCCTTTTCATACGTCCTTGTAGCGCGTAACTTATGATATTGCTCACTGATTTACAATGCGAGCACCCCGATAGAGTTTCCGAGCTGACAGGGGGTAAAGACCCCCACACCGTATTAGAATAGGAGTGAGACTATGAAATACACACAGTACACCTACACCGATCGCCTTAAACTGGAAGCCTTGTATAACGCTGGTGTCCCGATAAAGCATATCGCCCCTCAACTGCATAAGCATATCAGTAGTGTATACCGTGAGATCAAGCGCGGTCTGTACGATCACCTTAACACTGATTACACCACGTCCCGCAAGTACAGTGCATACATCGCTCAAAAATCCGCTGATTACAAAGCCACCGCCAAAGGTGCTGACCTCAAAATCGGCAATGACTTCGAATACCTCGCGTTCATCGAAACCCTCATTCTCAATGGCTACTCTCCCGATGCCGCTCTCGGCTATATTCGTACCTATTCCGTCAGCTTCTCTACAACCATCTGCACCACTACCCTCTACAAGTATATTGATATGGGCTTGTTTCAGCACATCACTAATAAGCACCTACTACATAAAGGTAAGCGTCGCCGTACCTATCGCAAAACGAAAACCGTCAAACGTCCCCCTCGCGGTGAAAGTATCGAACACCGTCCCGCTGTCATTAACTCTCGATCGGAGTTTGGTCACTGGGAATTGGATAGCGTGATCGGTAACAAATACAAGGGTCAGTCTCTGCTCGTATTTACTGAACGTAAAACCCGATACGAAATCATTTTGAAAGTGCACGACCAAACAGCGGCTAGCACAGTCAAGGCATTGGATAGGCTTGAACGCTCCCTCGGCTCTGCGTTCCCGTCTGTTTTCAAATCCTTTACAGTTGACAACGGCTCGGAGTTCTCCGCTTGTTCTGCTATGGAGCGGTCGTGCCTATCCGATCGCCGACGTACAAAGCTGTATTACTGTCACCCGTATTCCTCGTGGGAGCGTGGCTCAAATGAAAATCACAATGCTATGATACGTCGCTTCATCCCGAAAGGTAAAAGGATGGAGCGTTATACTCACGCTGAAATATACCGCATAGCCAACTGGATGAACACATACCCTCGCCGCCTACTGGACTACAAAACCCCTCAAATGCTTTTTGACAGTGAACTTTCAAAACTCAACATCCCCGAAAAAATTTTAAAAAATTTTCGCATTTCCTATTGACATTTGCCCCGCAAACGCAAAAAACCCGCCAAATACCGCGGAAATCATTGACAAACCCCCTGTCAAGGCGGTATACTAATTAGGATTAAGACAAGATCATTCATCCGCGGACATTTTTCCGCAGATTTCGCAAAGGAGAGATACGTATGGCTTGCATTCCCGCGCTGTTCGGCAGTATGGTTTTTAACGATACGGTGATGCAGGAGCGTCTGCCCAAGGACACCTATCAGGCACTCAAAAACACGATGCAGAACGGTCGTCACCTCGACCCCGCGGTTGCGGCGGTGGTTGCCGGTGCGATGAAGGACTGGGCAATCGAAAAGGGCGCGACCCATTATACCCACTGGTTCCAGCCGATGACGGGTATCGCCGCGGAGAAGCACGACAGTTTTATCTCCCCCGCGCCCGACGGCAAGGTCATTATGGAATTCTCGGGCAAGGAGCTTATCAAGGGCGAGGCGGATGCCTCCTCTTTCCCCTCGGGCGGTCTGCGCGCAACCTTTGAGGCGCGCGGCTATACCGCGTGGGATCCGACCTCCTACGCGTTCATTAAGGACAACACTCTCTGCATCCCGACCGCGTTCTGTTCGTTTGGCGGTGAGGCACTGGACAAGAAGACCCCCTTGCTGCGCTCGATGGAAGCCGTCAGCAAGCAGGCGTTGCGTGTCATTAAGCTGTTCGGTCATAAAGACGTGACGATGGTGCGCTCGACGGTCGGTCCGGAGCAGGAATATTTCCTTATCGACAAAGCGATGTATGATCGCCGCAAGGATCTTATCAATACCGGGCGCACGCTGTTCGGCGCGCGCCCGTCCAAGGGACAGGAACTCGACGACCACTACTATGGCACCATCAAGACTCGTGTTGCTGCCTATATGCGCGACCTTGACGAGGAGCTGTGGAAGCTCGGCGTGCTCTCCAAGACCGAGCACAACGAAGCCGCTCCCGCTCAGCACGAGATGGCACCCATCTTCACCACCACCAACATCGCCGCCGATCATAATCAGCTGACGATGGAACTGATGAAGAAAGTTGCCGAGCGTCACGGACTGGTGTGCTTGCTGCACGAAAAGCCCTTCGCGGGTGTCAATGGCAGCGGCAAACACAACAACTGGTCGCTGTCCACCGACACGGGTATTAACCTGCTCGAACCGGGCGACACCCCGCACGAGAACGCGCAGTTCCTGCTGTTCCTCTGCGCTGTTATCAAGGCGGTGGACGACTATCAGGACATGTTGCGCGTGTCCATCGCGAGCGCGGGCAACGATCACCGCCTCGGCGCGCAGGAAGCACCGCCCGCCGTGGTCTCCATCTTCCTCGGCGACGAGCTGACCGCCATCCTCGAAGCGATCGAGAACGACACCGCCTACGACGCGAAAGAAAAGGTGCAGATGAAGGTCGGCGTGCACACACTGCCGCGGTTCCCCAAGGACACCACCGACCGCAACCGCACCTCGCCGTTTGCTCTCACGGGTAACAAGTTCGAGTTCCGTATGCTCGGCTCGTCACAGCCCGTGTCCGAACCAAACGTTGTGCTCAACACCGCGGTGGCGGGTGTGCTCGACGATTTTGCGACCGAGCTCGAGCATGCGGAGGATTTCCACGCCGCACTGCAGGCACTC
>JAZOCG010000187.1:0-2366 GCA_045596345.1 Acutalibacteraceae bacterium | reverse complement strand
CAAAAAATACCGATCGACCTAAGAATATGTTTTATGGCTTTTGGATTTATATTTTTAACATTTATGTTATGTGTATCGGAAGAGGTTTGGATTATTCTATTTCCAAAGAAAAAACAAATGCCTATAAGGATTATTGGAAATTGTTCGATCGCTTTTGACCAATCAAAACCGAATTCATATAAAACTGTCTCCAACAAATCACCGCCTTACTTGATTGATTATATCAAACACAAATAAAAAATGCAAGGCGAAGCCTTGCAAAATGCTTCTTTATTTCGATACAACCGCCTATTTCAACTAGCTTATTCATTTCATATTCTCCTTAGCGGTGCGGCAGGATGCCACAAGCATAACACGTATAGCGGTGCATTTATCGGAAAGTGATTTAAACTGCGTGCCATCAATATAATTTGTTCTATGTAAAAGTTCGAGCCAATAACCGGTTTCACTTGCTTCTTTTAGTGCAATTTCAAGTTTAGAAATAAAGTCCTTCTTACCTTGCGCATAGTTTGCTTCGTGTATGTTAGCACCAATAGACGTACCACTTCTGCCAATTTGGTTGGCAATGACAGTTTCGTGCTTTGATTTTAAATATTTGACAAGTTCAATTATTTCTACAGCAAAATCTATGGATAAAGTTCTGAGTTTCGATTCGGACATTTTAGCACCTACTTTCTTAGTTCAGTTTATCATAAATGCTAAGAAAAGTAAAGTAAAGTGATGGTTGCCCTGACGGGCGAGTGATGTTATGCTTACGCATAGTGATGTTGCTCTCGAGGTCGCAGTGATGTGATGTGTTCCATTCACGCGCGAAGCGTACATCACGTCCGAAGGACGCATCACGCCGTAAGGCACATCACGTTCCCAAAGGGAACACATCGTTCCAAAAAAATATCCCAAGTCTTTCGACTTGGGAATTTTTTTGGTTGCGGGGATAGGATTCGAACCTACGACCTCCGGGTTATGAGCCCGACGAGCTACCCCTGCTCTACCCCGCGATATGTGTGCGCTCTCGTGAGTGCTTTAATAGTATACTCTATCCGATCGAAAAAAGCAAGCCCTTTTTTTACGTTTTCTGAATTTTCTTTTGTGTAGGTGGTGTTTCCGTCGCAAAAGCAACCATCATTCGCCAAAAAATCCCCCTCGGCTCATCTGAGCCGAGGGGGATACAGGGCTTATTCCAATTCAAACGCGCCGGTGTAGAGCTGATAATACACGCCTTTTTCGGCGATAAGCTTTTGGTGGTTACCGCGCTCGATGATGCGACCGTGATCCAGCACCATAATGACATCGGAATTTTTGACGGTGGACAGGCGGTGCGCGATGACAAACACCGTGCGCCCTTCCATCAACTTATCCATCCCGCGCTGAACGATCGCCTCGGTGCGGGTGTCGATGGAGGAGGTTGCCTCGTCCATAATCATCACGGGCGGGTCGGCGACCGCCGCACGGGCGATGGCGATCATCTGTCGCTGTCCCTGCGAGAGGTTTGCGCCGTTGTTGGTGAGCGGGGTATCGTACCCCTGTGGCAGGCGGGAGATGAAATCGTCCGCACCGACCAGTTTCGCCGCCTCAATACACTCCTTGTCGCTCGCGTCAAGCTTGCCGTAGCGGATGTTATCCATCACGGTGCCGGTGAACAGGTTGGTGTCCTGTAACACGATACCGAGCGAGCGGCGCAGGTCGGATTTTTTGATCTTGTTGATGTTAATGCCGTCGTACCGCACCTTGCCGTCCGCAATATCGTAAAAGCGGTTGATGAGGTTGGTGATGGTGGTCTTGCCGGCACCCGTAGCACCGACAAAGGCGACCTTCTGCCCCGGTTCGGCGTAGACGGTGACGTCGTGCAGAACGGGCTTGCCCTCCTCATAGGCGAAGTCCACCTCGGTGAGGCGTACGTCACCCCGCAGCAGGGTGTAGGTGAGGGTGCCATCCTCGTGGGGGTGCTTCCACGCCCAGGTGCCGGTACGCTCGGCGCACTCGGTGATGGTGCCGTCGGCACCCACCTTGGCGTTGACCAGCGTCACGTAGCCGTTGTCTACCTCCGGCTCGGTGTCCATCAGCTCGAACAGGCGCTCAGCACCCGCCAAACCCATGGCGATGTGGTTGATCTGCTGAGAAACCTGGTTGACGTTGCCGGTGAACTGCTTGGTCATATTGAGGAAAGGCACCACGATGTCGATGGTGAAGGGCAGGCCCGACAGACTGATATTGGGCACGCCTGCCACCAGGAACAGACCACCGATCATGGCGCAGGCCACATACAGCACGTTGCCGATGTTCATAATGATGGGGCCTAAACTGTTGGCGAAGGCGTGGGCGCGGAAGCTGTCCTCGTACAAAGTCGGATCGTAGCCATGTCGTTC
>JAZOCG010000186.1:0-4706 GCA_045596345.1 Acutalibacteraceae bacterium | reverse complement strand
CAGCGGCACCATCCAACGCGTATCCTCCAACGGGATAACCTCGGTGTAAGCGTCAAGTTGCTCTTTTAACCACTTTTCAGGAAAGGGCTGTGCCTGCATAAAGGTGTACGCCTGTTGTATCGCCTCGCGCAAGCCGTTGTCACTGCGACTGCCGCCAAGCTGCGTTGCGAGCGCAAGGAACGCAGGGTCACGGGTGGTATAACTCTCCTCGAGCACCTCGTCGAGCGCGTGCGCGGCAAGAAGCGTCGCTTCGCTCTCCTCCGCGACCTTAAATCGCGGGGGCAGACCGGCATTCGCCGCCTGTTGGCGAAGCAGTTGTGCACAAAAACCGTCCACCGTGGTGATCGCCGCCTGCGGCAACAGAAGCTGTTGCTTCTGGTACCGCTCATCCTCGGGATGCTGGGCGATCTTCTTCGCGAGCGCGTCGGACAGTCGCTGACGCATCTCAGCCGCCGCCGCACGCGTAAACGTCACCACCAACAAGCGATTGACGTCCACCGGATTATGCTCATCGGTTATGCGGCGGATCACACGCTCAACCAACACCGCGGTCTTGCCCGAACCGGCGGCGGCGGAAACCAACACCGAACCGCCGCGCGCCTCAATACTGTGTCGCTGTGGGGCTGTCCATTGACGTTCACTCACCGTCGCTCACCTCCTGTGCGGTCTGTTCCAGATCCTCCAACACCTGTTTCATACTGCGCTCGGTGAGTGGCGCGGTCGGATCATCCTCGTCACGCGCACATACCGCGCGATAATCGCAGTATTGGCATGGGGTATACTCTCCGCGCTGTATCGGCATCGCCGCAATGTCACCGTCGAGCAAGTTATCTGCCATATTGACAAGCAACTGCTCCACCACACCGCGCAACAGGGTGAATTGGTCGGCGGTGAGAATGTTCCCCTTTGGTGTGCCGTCTTTGGTGATCTCAGCAGGGATAAACATCTTACCGTTATCCCGCTCCATCGCCTGCACGACTGAGGCATCGTCCAGCACAATGCCGTCCATTTTCATCGATTTAAGCCGCTGTTTCTGTGCGCTGTCCCCCGCTCGGCGGTCAACCAACAGATCGGACAGCGGGTGATACAGTACACCCGCGGGCTGTACAGCATCGGTTTCAAAATACGCGGGATGGTCACAGATGGTATAGAGATACAACAGCATCTGCATATTCAGCCCCGCGCTGAGTTCGTTCAGATCAAAGGTCTTTGTGCCCGTCTTGTAGTCCACCACGCGGACAAACGCCTTGCCGTCAAAACGGACGAACAGATCCACGCGGTCAACCTTGCCAATGAGCCGCACACTGCCGCGCGGAAAGGCGATGTGCATCGACGGGATCGCGCCCTCGGGTGTGCCATCATCCTCAGCGGGCATAATACCAAGTTCAAACGCCGCGGGTGTAAATTTGCTCTGGCGCAGCTCCATTACCGTATGCCACAGCATATTGCAAGCGGAACGCTCCGCGAGCTGTAACTGATACAAAAACCGTCCGCTCTTATTTTCCACGCCGCCCATCTGCTCGGCAGCGTAGGTCATCACGGCATTATGCACGTCGTCCGCGATGGTGCGAAGCAAGGTCGCCTGTACCGCATTTTCCGCCTGTGCGATCTGCTCCTCGGTCATCTCGGTGCGCGCCTCGTCCGCCGCCTTGAGGCGGCTGATCAGCCCGTCGGTCTGCACGTACTGCGGCAGCATTGTTTCCATCACGTAGTGGACGATCGTGCCGAAGAAGGCAGCGTCCACCTGTGCGCGTTTACGGGGATATAAGCTCAGACCGTAGCGGCAGAAATACGAAAAACGGCACTGATAGAATTTATCCGTCTGGCTGGCAGACAACCGCAGGTTTGACCCGAACAGATCGCGTGCCGTGTCGGCATCCTGCAGACGGAAATCACCGCGTCCGACACTGCGCTCCACCGCGGCAAGCCGACCGCTGAATGCAGGTTCGTCCCTCAGCACCCGACGCAGGCTCTCCACCGTCGGTGTCGAGCGGGTATACTCCCGCGCAAGACGGGTGAACATCGCCTCACCCGATTCCAGATCACGACCATCCGCCGCCGCGGCAACACCGTGCGTGTGTTCGGGCAAAATCCTCTGCACCATCGTTACGATCGGTGAGGGCGCACTTTCCCCTTGTGTGTGATAGGTAATCAGCAATCGCTCGCTGGGTGCGGCGACCGCCATATACGCGTAATAACGCTCCTCAATGCTCTGGGTGAGCAGATCACTCGACAGCGTGATCCCGCACGCCTCTAACCGTTCACGGTCGTCGGCGGTCAACAGCCCGACGCTCTCGGGATAGGCGGGGAACACACCCTCATTCACCCCCAGCATAAACACCGCGCGCGGGTGATGATAACGGATGCGGTCAGCCGAGCCAATCGTCACCGCATCCAGCCCCTGCGGGATCTGCCCGATGTCGATCGTGCCCGCGAGCATCGTGAATAACTCTTCCAGCCGCGTCGGCGACAGACGGATGTCCCCCAGTGCCGCGGCAAAGCGGTCGAGCAGACCTACCACTTCGTCCCACAGACGGGCGGCGCGCTGTGCGAGTAACGGTTCGGACAGATCCTCCAATTCGTTCACCTGCCGCACCACGCGGGCGGAAAATTCCTTGTCATCGGTGAGATAGCGATACACCGCAAACGCAAATTCCCGCCCGTAGGCACCGCCGCGCAAAGCATCCCGCAAGCGGGACAGCGGCTCGATAACCGCCTGCCGCCACGCGTTAAGCTGTGCAAGCTTACGCGCGGTGTGCGGGGTTACGGGCGCACCAAGTCCTGCGGGGTTTTCGGTCCAGTCAGACGCCCACGCATCGCCGTCGATCCCCCACATATACACATAATTTTCCAGTTCGGCGATCTCCACCGCACCAAGACAGCCGAGATCGGTTTTGAGCAGACGCAGGATCTCCTCCGTACGAAGTCCGCCGACGGCAATACGCAACGCCGCGCGGATATAGACGATCAGCGGCTCATCCAGCAGATCCTGTCGCGCATCAAGCGAATAGGCAATGCCCTCCTGCTCCAGCGCATCCTCCAGCAGACCACGATAGTCGGTCAGATTGCGCGCGACGACGGTGATGTCCCGCAGACGATAGCCCTCTTCGCGCAACAAGCGACGGATATGGCGAGCAACAACATCGCATTCCTCGTAAATATCCCGACATGCGGTAACCGTCACGGCATCCGCCGCACCGTCGTACACCGTAGGCGCGGGAGCGTACAGACCCGCCTCCAATGCGTGCAATGCGCCGTCGGGATTGCGGCGGTTGTCGGTCAGCAGGCGCAATTCCCACTGCCGATGATGCTCGTCCGCCAGCTTTTTAAGATGGTCGATGGTGTCGGTTACCGGCGAAAACAGCGTAAACTCACGGCTATGATCCATCGCCCGCGACCATTTCGCGCCGGGGGTGTCGGTGGTCAGTGCCACCGTCATCTCCTCCACGCGGGAAATAAGGCGACCGAGCACCGTCAGTTCCTGCTGTGTGAAGCCCTTAAATCCAAGCACCATCACCGCTGCACCGTCGGGCAGGCGGCTGTCGGGCAACGCCGCGGCTAAACGGGTAAGCTTGTCCGCTTCCTCTAAACCGCTGCCCGCGATCAAGCCCTCGTACACCGCAAAGATCCGTGCGAGATCCTTCACTTTTTCTTGCAGGCTTCGTCCCGTCAGCGAGCCCTCATTCGCCAGTTCCTCCTGTACACGGTCAAGTTCCTCAAGGGGGACGGCGCACTGACGCAGTTCTCCCCACAGCACTAAGAGTTGCTCAACATAGGCACTGTCGGTGACCAGACGTGGATCCGCTCCCATCAGCGGTTCACCCGCGTCCCGCGCGACCGCCGCCACCTCGTCGAGCGCGCGGCTCATCAGCAAGGCACGCACACCGTCATCCAGCGGCTCTCCGGCTACCCCACCGACCTCTCGGAACACCGTGTCTGCCAGACGAGTGAAACTGAGCACCTGCACGCGGTTCGCCTGCTGTGCGCCGAGACGGCGCAGCAGCATCCGCTCGCTCTCAAACGAGTATTGCTCCGGTACGATGAGCAGTACACGTTCATGTCCCTGCTGTACCAGAGTTTCTATGCGGTCGAAAACCGCGTGACTTTTCCCGCTTCCCGAGCGACCGATGAGCAGCTGCAGCATCCCGTCACATCCCTTTGTTTTGTATATAATATCAGTATACAACATTATGGGACAAAATCCAAGTGTTTTTCCACACAGTTTTCGGTTGACAAAACCGTCGGTTTGCGGTAAACTGTCAAACGAGTGAGCTGAGCAGCCGCGGGTGCCCATAGCACACGAGGAAAGTCCGAGCTCCACAGGGCAGGATAACGGCTAACGGCCGCCGGGGGTGACCCTAGGGAAAGTGCAACAGAGATATACCGCCGCAAGCGGCGAGCCAATCGGCTTGATCGTGCGCTCGCGCACAGCCCACTTGCGGTAAGGGTGGAAAGGCGAGGTAAGAGCTCACCGGCACGTTGGAGACAACGTGGCCCTGCAAACCCTATCCGGAGCAACGCCGACAGAAGCGATACATTTGCCCGATGTGCTTCGACGGGCGGCTTGAGCTGTTCGGCAACGGACAGCCTAGATAGATGGTTGCTCACGACAGAACTCGGCTTACAGGCTCACTCAACCGATACGGACACACCGCGGTCACTCCGCGGTGTGTCCTTTTCATTATAATTATGTATAAAAGAGGGGC
>JAZOCG010000185.1:0-4105 GCA_045596345.1 Acutalibacteraceae bacterium | reverse complement strand
AGCTGTCCCTCGCTCCCGTGGCTGTCCGTCTGAGCGAAAAGCTCGGCAAGGACGTGGTGTTTGCTGCGGATGACAACGTGGTCGGTGACAACGCGAAGGCTGCTGTTGCCGCTATGAATGACGGCGACGTGGTTCTTCTGCAGAATACCCGCTATCGTGCGGAAGAGACTAAGAATGGCGAGGCATTCTCTCAGGAGCTTGGCTCTCTGTGCGACCTCTTCGTCAACGACGCATTCGGTGCCGCTCACCGCGCGCACTGCTCCACTGTCGGTGTGGCTTCCTACGTTGAAGAGTCCGCCAACGGCTATTTGATGGCGAAAGAAGTACAGTTCCTCGGCAGTGCAGTGAATAACCCTGTTCGTCCCTTTGTCACCATCCTCGGCGGTGCCAAGGTTGCAGACAAGCTGAACGTTATTGAGAACCTGCTGAACAAGGCTGATACGCTCATTATCGGCGGCGGTATGGCATACACCTTCCTCGCGGCTCAGGGCTACGAAGTCGGTACCTCTCTGCTGGACAATGAGAAGATCGACTATTGCCGCGAGATGCTTGCACGCGCCGAGAAAAAGGGCGTCAAGATCCTGCTCCCCGTCGACTGCGCCATTGCGAAAGAATTCCCCAACCCCATCGATGCGGAGATCGACGTAGCGGTTGTGGCTGCCGACGCTATTCCGAGCGATATGATGAGCTTGGACATCGGTCCTGCAACGGCAGAACTGTATGCAGCTGAGGTCAAGAACGCTAAGACGGTTGTGTGGAACGGCCCGATGGGCGTGTTCGAGAACCCCACGCTGGCGAAGGGCACCATCGCGGTTGCCAAGGCACTGGCTGAGACCGATGCTATCACCATCATCGGCGGCGGCGACTCTGCGGCGGCGGTCAACACTCTCGGCTTCGGCGATAAGATGAGCCACATCACCACCGGTGGCGGTGCTTCTCTTGAATTTCTCGAGGGCAAGGAACTGCCCGGCATCGCCGCGATGAGCGATAAGTAATTTAAATAAAAGGAGAATTATAAATCATGGGTAAATACGTTATTGCCGGCAACTGGAAAATGAACAAAACTCCGGCCGAGGCTACTGAACTGATCAATGCGATTAAGCCGCTCGTCGCGGATGCGACCTGCGATGTAGTCGTGGGTGTCCCCTTTGTTGACCTGCCCGCCGCCCTCGAGGCGACTGCCGGCACCAACATTGGCGTTGCTGCTCAGAACTGCTACTGGGAGAAGTCCGGTGCGTTCACGGGCGAGATCGCGGCGGATATGCTTCGCGCGATGGGCGTCGGCTACGTCATTCTGGGTCACAGCGAGCGCCGTACCTTCTTCGGCGACACTGATGCGACGGTTGCTAAGCGCGTGCGCGGTGCGCTGGATGCGGGTCTGACCGTCATCCTCTGCGTTGGCGAGTATCTCGAACAGCGCGAGCAAAATATCACGGGCGAGATCGTTGCGATGCAGACCAAAATCGCACTCGATGGCGTGTCCGAGGAGGAACTCAACCGTGTGATCATCGCCTATGAGCCCGTTTGGGCGATCGGCACCGGCAAGACCGCAACCGCCGAACAAGCAAACGAGGTCTGTGCACTCATCCGCAACTTGATCGCTGATCTGTACAACGAGTCGGCGGCAAAGGCGGTTACCATCCAGTACGGTGGCTCGATGAACGCGGCAAATGCAGCAGAACTGCTCGCGATGTCGGATGTCGGCGGTGGTCTGGTCGGCGGTGCTTCTTTGAAGCCCAACGATTTTGCCACCATCGTCGCGGCCGCGAAATAAAAAATACGGTTTTAAAGAGGGCGCGGCGTTATGCCCCGCCCTCTTTTTAAGGCTTCTCGAAAGGCGGTATTTTCTATGAAAAAACCTTTAACCCTCATCATTATGGATGGCTTTGGCTTTAACCCCGACACCTACGGCAACGCGATCTCGGCGGCATCCACGCCGAATCTGTCCAAACTCTTCGCTGAGAACCCCACCACGCAGATCGGCGCATCCGGTCTGGATGTGGGCTTGCCCGACGGACAAATGGGCAACAGCGAGGTCGGTCACACCAACATCGGTGCGGGGCGCGTGGTGTATCAGATGCTCGTAAAGATCTCAAAATCCATCACGGACGGCGATTTCTTTGACAACAAGGCACTGATCGGTGCGATGGAGAATTGTAAGGAAAACAGTTCCGCACTGCATCTCATCGGTCTGTTGTCCGACGGCGGTGTGCACAGCCACATCGAGCACCTCTACGGTCTGCTTGAAATGGCGAAACGCCACGGTCTTGACAAAGTCTATGTTCACGCGCTGATGGATGGCCGCGACGTGCCGCCTTCTTCGGGCGTTGATTTTATGGCACAGTTGTGCGACAAGATGAACGAGATCGGTGTCGGCAAGGTAGCGACCGTGATGGGTCGTTACTACGCAATGGATCGCGACTTCGCTTGGGATCGTGTGGAGAAGGCGTATGCCGCAATGGTCTACGGCGAGGGTTGCTCTGCTGACAACGCCGTAGAGGCGATGAAAGCGTCCTATGCTGCCGATGTTACCGACGAGTTTGTCCTCCCCACCGTAGTGGAAAAGGACGGAACGATCAAAGAAAACGACAGTGTGGTATTCTTTAATTTCCGCCCTGACCGCGCCCGTCAGATCACGCGCACTTTTGTCGATCCCGCATTCGACGGATTTGAGCGCAAGAACGGCTTCTTCCCGCTCAACTACGTTTGTATGACCAGTTATGATGCAACGATGCCGAATGTATCTGTCGCCTTTGAGCCGCAGGAACTGACGATGACGATGGGCGAATATATCAGCGCGCAGGGTATGACACAGTTACGCATCGCTGAAACACAGAAATATGCGCACGTCACATTCTTCTTTAACGGCGGTGAGGAACGCACCTTCCCCGGCGAAGACCGCATCCTCATTCAATCGCCCGATGTTCCCACCTTTGACCTCAAGCCCGAGATGAGTGCCTATGAGGTATGCGATGCGGTTGTCGAGCAAATAAACAGCGGCAAGTATGATGTGATCACCCTCAATTACGCCAACTGCGATATGGTCGGTCACACAGGCATCTTCGACGCTGCCAAGGCAGCTGTCGAGGCGGTCGACACCTGTGTCGGACGTACCGTCGAGGCGACGCTCGCGATGGGCGGCAAGGCGATTATCACTGCTGACCACGGCAACGCGGATAAGATGTACGAGCCCGACGGCTCCCCCTTCACCGCGCACACCACCTTCCCCGTCCCCTTCTGTGTGGTCGGACAGGATTGCAAACTGCGTGACGGCGGACGTCTGGCGGACATTGTCCCGACAATGCTCACCCTGCTCGATCTTCCCCAACCCGCTGAGATGACCGGCGAATCGCTGATCATAAACTAACCGTGCAAAAAAGACGGCACAGCCAAGATGGCTGTGCCGTCTTTTTATGTCATATCGGTCGGCATCTTTTGAATACCGAACAGTTTCCTTAGCAGACCGCCGAGCATCCTCGGACTTTTAATTACCACCACGCGCATAGTGATACCGCCTTTCGTCAACGTTTTCCACAGGAAACTCCGCAGAGGATCAGTGCTGCGGCGAGCAGCACGACCATCAGCTTCGGCGGAAGAATCGCGCAAGACAACAAGCCAATGCCAAACGCCGCAAAGCACACGCCGTTAGCCTCATGTCTTCCTTTGCCGCGTCTTTTGCATCGCATATTGCACGCCTCCCGTCGATATGATCGCCTGTGTCTATTACAGACTATGCACATCTGCGATGGCGGGTGTCAATCTTTTGCGCGGAATAGTAGTAGCGTGCCATCCGAAAAGGTAATCTCACACGGCACTGTTTCCGCCGCATTGCTGACACACAGCGGATCCGCGGGGTGCAAATCATAGTCGGACAATTCATACGCCGCGCTGTGAATGGACAGCTCGTGCACCGTGCCGCCGAATGCAAACAGCGACAGCGACCAGCCGTGCATCGGCTCGGCGATATACGGTGATTCCGTAACCGCTGTAATGCGATTATTCCCATCCGCCAGAACGGCACGACAGCCTTTTTGCGCGAGTTGTACCAGCAACTGTATCGCCGCGTACTGATGATCTAACCTTCCGCCGACACAGCCGAGAAGAA